>JBBTYQ010000003.1:0-64909 GCA_038078555.1 Patescibacteria group bacterium
ACAACCGGAATTACAGCTTAAAGTTCCAGCACTATATCCCAAGCTTGAACAAGTGCCGCCTCCTAAATTAGAACTGTCACATTGCTCGCCTGTTTCTATAATGCTATTGCCGCAAACCGGCGGCAGAGTCCCGCCGGAGGAACAATTTGAAGTATTAAAAGTACAACTGGAACTACAACTTAAAGTTCCTCCGCTATATCCCTGACTCGTACAAGAAGCTCCTCCCAAATTAGAACTGTCACATTGCTCGCCTGTTTCTATAATGCCATTGCCGCAAACAGGCGGAGGGGGCACAGTCCCAGCTGGAATAATTGTATAACTGCCATTAGTTACCGCGGTTAAAACATCCGTGCCAGCTGAAGCAATATTAGTATCGGCCGTAACACCCGCCGTAAAATCAAAAGTAACATTGGTACTGCCAGTTGCTAAGGCCTTAAAATTTACACTAGCCAGAACTCCTGTACCGGAATAAGTTAAACCAGTTCCAACGGTCTGAGAAAATTGAATCCGACCGTTTATAACATCAACCGTATTAATATTGGTGATAGACATTAACGACCCGGGACTTATTTGAACGCCGGCTGACAGACTATTCGCATCCTGAACTTCAAGTAGAGCGGGATTATAATTAAGATAGCGAATATCAGCGCCATCTACTTGAGCGCCTGAAGTATTCAAAATCAAGCTGACATTAAAAATATTGCCAACCGTAATAGTGCTTGAAACCGAAGGCGACAACGAAAGCGTAGCCGCTTCGGCATGATAAACGAAAATAACGGCAAAAAACGCCGCTAAAATAAAAAATAATATTTTTTTACGATTACTTATCATTATTTAATAATTAATTTCAAATTTCGCACACCATCTAAAATATCTCTTCCAAGGGAAGAAACATTGGAATCAAAGGTTGAATTTTCAGTAAAATCAATTTTTATTTCCGTTTCACCTTCTTCCAATGCTTGAAAACTAAGTGTTGCAATCCTGCCGTTTGTACCGACAAATTCTCTAAGTGGCCTCGACAAAGCGGAAAAAATTATTTTACCCATTTCTTCGTCAACTTTGAAATACGGGAAAATATCAAAAGCGGAAAATTCTGTATTAAGATATCTTAACACGGAATCAGGACCGGAAGAGTTGCCTTCTCTTAATTCTAAAAATGAAGGGTCGTACTGAAGAAACACATCAACGCCGCCTACTTTTTTTAAAGGCGCGTCAAGCGCAACAACTACATTAATAGTATCTCCTATTTTGTAATTTTCCTGATAAAAGGGCTTCTCCGGAATTAGCGAAAGAACAACTCTTTTCGAGGAGGTATTGCTCTCAAAACTATTGCCAAGTTCTTCAATATTTAAAATTGTAAAAATATAAGCAAAATAAAGCAAAATCAAAACTCCGATTCCTAAAAGCGCTACTAAGACAATAAAAAAAATATTAGCCGGCCCTTCGCTGATATGAATATGCCTTTTAAGCTGTTCTTTTATCATTTGCTTTTATTATAGACCAAAACGATACTTAAGCAAAATAACTTATCCCCAACTTTATTTTCCAAGTTCTTTCTTAAGTTCTTCCAGAAGATCCTTAACTTTAGAACTTATTTTCTTGGGTGTCTTAATTGACATTTCCACTATCAAACTGCCGCGGTCTTTGCCTCCAAAATGAAGCATGCCCTCATTGGGAATTTTTAAATTATGATGCAAGTCAAAATCATGAGGAATTTCCATACTTATTTTTTTTCCGGAAATAGTCGGCAACTCAATTTTACTGCCCAGCAACACATCCAGTAAATCAACCTCTTTTTTTATGTAAAGATCATTAAACTCCCTCTTAAATATAAGATGGGGTTTGACCCTAATTCTTACATAAAGGTCGCCCCCTTCAGCGCCGCGTTCGCCCGCTTCTCCGGCAGCCTTAATATGAATTATTTGATCGCTCTGAACGCCCGGCAGAATTTCCAATTTAATAACCCGCTCACCGCCAACTTTTCCTAATCCGCGACATTTTTCACAAGTTTTTTTCGGAATTTGACCCGTGCCAAAACATTCCTTGCATTGCCTGACTTGAGTAAAGTCCCCAAAAAATGTTTTTCGCGATTCTTTAATTTCTCCCTGGCCGCCGCAAGTTAAGCATTTTTCCAATCCGGCTTTAACATCATATCCCCTTCCTTCACACTTATCGCATTTTATTTCCGTTCGATAACGCAATTCTTTAATTGTGCCGTAATAAGCTTCCTCCAAAGTAATTTCTTGGACTATTTCAATGTCAGCGCCTCGGCGGTAAGTTTTTCTTTTTTGCTTTACGCCCATACCTTCAAAAAAAGCGTCAAAAATATCGCCTAAATCAGCCATGTCGCCAAAGGCTGTTGAGTCAAATTCAAAACCAAATCCCGAAGAAAACGGCTTTTGGGAAAAATCAAATCCTCCGGCTCCAGGACCAGCTGTTCCTTCAAAAACTTTGCCATATTTATCATATTGAGCTTTTTTTTCTTTATTCGATAGCACCTGATAAGCCTCATTTATTTCTTTAAATTTTTTCTCGTCTCCGCCTGATTTATCCGGATGATATTTATGAGCCAATTTTCTGAAAGCCTTTTTTATTTCTTCTTCCGAGGCGCTCTTATTAATATCAAGAATTTTGTAATAATCTTTCATAAAGCTTATTAGCTTGATAGCTTATTAGTTTGTAGCTTGGCAGAACTAAAAACCAATAAGACTAATGAACTAAAATATTATTTAAGCACTATAATTTCCCTGCTTCTTCCCTCTAATATTACCACAGCAAAATCAATTGCTAAAAGTATCTCAAAAATCACGTAAGCTAATAAGGAGATAACCCAGCGAATCGGTAAAGCAAAACCCTCTATAATTAAGAAGATAAGCATAGCCACTCCAAAAAGAACAAGAGTTCTGGCGTTTTTGGGCAATTGACTGAATTTTTGGCTAAGCAAATCATAAACTGCATCGGAAATTTTAAGCTCCGAATTAAAGTTTTCACCGAAATAAACGGCTAATCTTGCTTCAAATTCGCCGGCCGATTGATTAATAAGCCGATTTTTTTCTGATTCCGATAAAAGTTTAGCCTGAGGCAAATTATTAAGCTGGTCTTTGGCAGAATTAAAAGCAAATTCCTTAATTGAGTAGGACGGGTTAAAAGCCGGATAAAAATTTTTAACAATTGCTGAACTGGAGAAAAAAATATCTTCAAAATACGCTTTTGGAAAAACAAAGCCGCTACCAACCGTACTTACGTAAGAAAAACTGAAAAATATCGCTAAAGCAGCAATAGCCTTGGGCAAAACAACTTTACTGACACGCCAAAAATTAATTTTAAGCATATTATCCATTTCTTTTTTTGCGCTCCAATAAGCCAGAAATAAAAGCAAAGTCGCAACTACTGCGCTTCCCGAAACAAATAAATTAATCTCTCCGTAAAATCCAGCTATTAAAATCAAACCCTCAATCGATATAATTAAAATTGACCGCCAAAAATCTTTTATAAAAATGCTTTGCAGAAGAACACTTATTGAAAACAAAAAAGCAGCTCCCGCGGAAATCGAAACAAACAATAAATTTCCGCGGGAAAAAAATAAATTCAAAAAATAACTGAAAATCAGGGAAAAAACAATTCCAAAAATCGCTAAAACTATTATTTTGGAAAGCGACTGGTCAACTTCAGCGCCATCAGTGTGATGGCCGAGTAATTCTCTATCATTTATCAGTCCCAGGGGTTCCATCTTCCTTATTATACATTGATTGACCGATTTTTTGAAGCTCGGAGGAAAGTTCGTTTAATTTTAATTTAATGGCTTCTAAATCATTTCCGTCCTTGATGGATTTTAAAGCTTCTATTTTTTGATTTACGGAATCTTTTATTTCAGCGCTTATTTTTTCGCCGGCTTCGCGCAAAGATTTTTCCGCAAGATAAATTGATTGTTCCGCTTGATTTTTTATTTCCACAAGCTCTTTCTTCCTGCGATCTTCTTCCGCGTGAGCCAAAGCTTCATTTTTTAATTTTTCAACTTCTTCTTTGGAAATTTGAGTGGAGGCTTCAATATGCACCGATTGAATCTTATTTGTAGCTTTGTCTTTAGCGGAGACATTTAAGATGCCGTTTGCGTCTATGTCAAACGTCACCTCAACCTGAGGCAAGCCGCGGGGCGACGGCGGAATGCCATCTAAAATAAACCGCCCCAAAGTTTTGTTATCTAAAGCCATGGGCCGTTCTCCTTGAAGAATATGAATTTCCACTGATGTCTGATTATCGCCGGCAGTAGAAAAAACTTGGGATTTGGCCGTAGGAATAGTAGTGTTTTTTTCAATTAACGGAGTAAAAACTCCGCCTAATGTTTCTATGCCCAAAGAAAGCGGCGTAACATCCAAAAGCAAAATATCTTTTATTTCGCCCTGGAATATTCCCGCTTGCACTGCCGCGCCTATTGCCACAACTTCATCCGGATTAATTCCTTTATGAGGTTCTTTGCCGAAAAATTTTTTAACCGCTTCTTGGATAGCCGGCATTCTAGTTTGCCCTCCGACTAAAATAAATTCATTAATGTCGGAAACTTTAAGATGAGCCTCGTCAATGGTCTTTTTTATAAGCTCAATTGATTTAGCAATATAGTCAGTTACAAGCTCTTCAAGTTTTGCCCTCGTCATTTTCATTAAAAAGTGCTTTGGTCCGGCAGCATCAGAGCTGATATAGGGAATGTTTATTTCTGTTTCAAACGCGGTAGAAAGTTCGTGTTTTGCCCGCTCAGCCGCTTCTTTAAGCCTTTGAATAGCCAATGGGTCTTTGGAAATATCTATGCCTTCCTGTTTTTTATATTCGGCAACAAGATATTCTATAATTCTTTTATCAAAATCATCTCCGCCTAAATGAGTATCGCCGCCCGTACCTTTGACCTCAACCACATCATCGCCGATTTCTAAAATAGAAATATCAAAAGTTCCTCCGCCAAAATCATAAACAACGATTTTTTCGTTTTTCTGCTTGTTTAAGCCGTAAGCCAAAGCCGCGGCAGTAGGCTCATTGATAATCCGGCGCACTTTTAAGCCGGCAATTTCTCCGGCGTTTTTAGTTGCCTGCCTCTGAGAGTCATCAAAATAAGCCGGAACGGTAATAACCGCTTCTTCAATTTTCTCGCCCAATTTTGCCTCAGCATCTGTTTTAAGTTTTGCTAAGACCATCGCGGAAATTTCTTCGGGTTTATACCACCTATCGCCCATTTTCACATCCACTCCGCCCTGATCAGATTCTTTTATATCAAACGGAAACCAAACTTTGTCATGTTGAACTTCTGGGTCGGAAAATTTCCTACCGATTAATCTTTTTACGGAAAAAATCGTATTTTTCGGATTAACAACCGATTGGCGTTTAGCTAAAACTCCAGCCAACCGTTCACCTGACTTGCTTAAAGCAACAACCGAAGGCGTGGTTCTGGCTCCTTCATGATTTTCCAAAATTTTCGGCTCGCCTGCTTCAATTACAGCCATTGCCGAATTAGTTGTTCCTAAATCTATACCTAAAATTTTCATTTTTTCTTTGAGGTGTCGGGTTTTGGCGTTAGGTGTTTAAAATTAGAAATTAAGTGTCGGGTTTTGGGCGTTGGGTTAAAACCTAAAACCTAAAAACTAAAACCTAAATAAAAAACCTAAAACCTACAACCTACAACCTATTTACTAACTTTTACCCTCGCAGGTTTAATTAATTTACCATTTAGAAAATATCCCTTTTCAATTTCTTCAATAATAGTGCCGTGCGGCTTATCCGAATCAATTGACACAATTGCTTCATGATACTTAGGATTGAAAATTTCGCCAATTATAACATTCACTTTTTCCAATCCGTTTTGTTTCATTACGTCGTTTAACTGACTTAAAATTAAATAAATGCCTTTGTCAACATTGCCGTTCTTTTCTAAGGAACTCAAAGCCAAGTCAAAACTGTCTAAAACCAAAAGCAATTCTCTGATCAAGGATTCATTGGAAAATTTTGCAATCGTTTCAAAGCGCTTGGCTTCATCTTTTTTATAATTTATCAGTTCGGCTTTTGCCCTTTTCCAGCCATTAAGATATTCTTCGCGTTCTTTCTGACACCTCAAAAACTCATTTTCTTCTAAAGCTTCAACCGAAGTATCATTTTTCGCTTCTTCCTTGTCTTCATTTTTAACTTCGTCCATACAATAATTTTATATTTTAAAAATCTATTGTCAAGATGTTTTTTAAAAAAATTGAAAAAAAAATCCGCATTAACTATAATTAAATTAGCTACTTTACAAAAATTTTAATGCAAATTGGGAGGGTAAAATGTGCAAAATAGTCAAAATCAAATCTTCTTTAGCGGTCGTTTTTTATGGAGAACTTGGCAATGAGAACAGATTGCTTGAAAAAAATTATAAAACGCAAGCAACGATAGAACCTCAAGAAATATATCTTATAAACAGCGATAGAATGACCGATGTGGGAGTTTTTAACGGCAAAACATGTATTTTCCAATCATTTCACCTTAATTGCTGTTCTTGCCAAAGCTATTGCTCAGGAAAAAAGAACAAGGTCAAGGGCCATATAACAAAAAATAACAAATGGACTCTTTTTAACGTGCCTATTGTCGGACACAATACAAAGGCAAATTGTTACGCTTTTTTAGAATATCGCTTTATTGAAAAAAACGGACAGCGCGCCAATCACCATTACGGCCTTCCAATATTTTTCCATTCCTCCAAGCCCCCTCTTAGCTGGCCTCCAACAAATATTTAACCGAAATATTTAGCTCTATTTAGTTATAGCGCTAAAGCGCGATTCGTAAAATCCTCCCGCAATGCGAGAGGATTTTTTATGGACTTCATTTTCGTTTTCTGATAAAATAATGACGCTTAAAATGATAAAATTATTCAATACAATTACCGCTAAAAAAGAAATATTCAAGTCCTTAAAGAGAAACAGAGTAAGTATTTATACTTGCGGTCCGACTGTTTATTGGTATGCCCATTTAGGCAATTTTAAAACATATATTTTTGAGGATATCCTGCGCCGAACTTTAAAATATAACCGATATAAAATAAAACAAGTGATGAATATCACTGATGTTGAAGATAAAATCATTAAAAAATCTCAAAGCGAGAGAAAAAGCATTTCTAGAATCACAGAACCTTATACAAAGATATTCTTTCATGATTTAAAAAAAATAAATATAGAAAAAGCCGAGTTTTTCCCCAAGGCAACCGACCATATCAAAGAAATGATTAATATCATTAAGACTCTCCTTAAAAAGGGCGTTGCTTATAAAGGGCTAGACGGTTCGATTTATTTCAATGTTTCAAAATTTAAAAATTACGGCAAACTTTCTAAGCTTAATAAAAGAGAAATAATACTCGGCGCCCGAGTTTCGAGTGACGAATATAAAAAAGAGGAAGCGCAGGATTTTGTGCTTTGGAAATCAAAAAAACCAAATGAACCTTATTGGCCAAGCCCCTTTGGCGAAGGTCGTCCGGGCTGGCATATTGAATGTTCGGCTATGGCTATAAAATATTTAGGAGCATCTTTTGATATTCACGCCGGGGCAGTTGATTTAATATTTCCGCATCATGAAAACGAAATTGCTCAGTCTGAGGCGGCTACCGGAAAGAAATTTGCCAACTATTGGATTCACGGAGAACATATTTTGGTTGACGGCCAAAAAATGTCAAAGTCATTGGGTAATTTTTATACTTTAAGAGATATAGAAAATAAAAAAATAAATCCTTTGGCTTTCAGATATTTTGTTCTCAATTCCCATTACAGATCCAAACTTAATTTTACCTGGCCAGCGCTCGAATCAGCTCAAAGCGCGCTAGATAATTTATATGAAATAATAAGCCAGTTAAAAAATACGGGCAAAAACAATAAAAAAATGGTAAATTTTTTTAAAGAAAACTTTTTAAAATCTATAAACGACGACTTAAATACTCCAAAAGCCTTGTCTGTTTTGTGGCAAATTATAAAAGAACCCCGTTTTTCAGATAAAGACAAAAAGCAATTAATTACGGAATTTGACAAGGTGCTTAGTCTCGGCTTATCCAGCATTAAACCGTTTAAAATACCTTTAAAAATCAAAGAATTAGCCGGGCAAAGGGAAATATTAAGAAATAATAAACAATTTATCCCCGCTGACACCTTGAGAAAAAAAATTGAGAGGTTAGGATACATCGTAGAGGATACCGAAAAAGGACCAAAAGTCCGAAAAATCATTAATCACTAACTTTTATTTCCTAATCGTTAATCCCTATTTTCTATTCTCTATTTTTATTGCAATGAACATTAAACTTCCGCCCCAAGATTTAGAAGCAGAGCGCGCCGTATTAGGAGCGCTGATGATTGATAAAAGCGCCATTATTAAAGTGGCGGATTTAATTACGGCTGATGATTTTTATCAGCCCGCTCATTCAAAAATCTATGACTGCGTGGTCGAGCTTTTTGAAAAAAACGAACCGATTGATATTTTAAGCATCACTAACCGGCTTAGACACAAAAAACGGCTTGAAGAAGTCGGCGGTTCAAGTTATTTAACGGAACTTGTTAATTCAACAACCACCTCGGCCCATATTACTCATTTTTCCAAAATAATCCGCAGCAAAAAAGTTTTGCGCGACCTGGTTGCCGCGTCATCAGACATCACTGACAAAGTTTTTGAAAATCCCGAAGATTCGGAATACTTACTTGATGAAATTGAACAAAAAATTTTATCTATCGCCCAAAAATCGAAACCTCAAAATGTTGTATTGATAAAAGACGAACTAAAAAGCGCTTATGAAAGAATTGAAAAGCTCCATCAAGGAGAGAAAAGACTAAGAGGCGTAACAAGCGGCTTTGAAGAGATCGACCACTATCTTTCCGGTTTTCAAAATTCTGACTTGGTGATTATAGGCGCCCGGCCATCGCTTGGAAAAACGACTTTTGCTTTGGACATTGCCAGAAATGCCGCAGAACACGGAAACGGAGTGGCTATATTTTCTTTAGAAATGTCACGCGAGCAAATCGTTGACCGCTTAATAGCAGCCGAAGCCCAAGTGCCTTTGTGGCAACTTAGAACCGGCCGATTAACCGATGAAATAGAATTTGAAATGATTCAACAGGCGCTAGACCGATTGTCCCGATTGTCGATTTTAATCGATGATTCTCCTTCGCCGACAATTCTCCAGATTCGGGCAACAGCCAGAAGGCTTCAAGCGGAACATAAAAATTTAGGCCTTGTAATAGTTGATTATGTCCAATTAGTCATGCCAAGAACAAATTCAGAAAACACGGTTCAGCAATTTACCGAAGTAAGCCATGGCTTAAAATCTTTAGCCAGAGAGCTTAATTTGCCGGTAATTGCGGTATCCCAATTATCGCGGGCGGTTGACCAAAGAGAAGTTAAAATTCCCCGGCTTGCCGATTTAAGAGAAACCGGCGCGCTCGAACAAGATGCAGACGTAGTGATGTTTATTTACCGAAAAGACCGCGATAAACTAAACCCATCCTTGGAAGAAGAAAATACCGCTGAAATAATTATTGCCAAGCATAGAAACGGCCCCTTAGGAACCGTAACACTTAAATTCGACCCGGAAAAAGTAAGTTTTAAATCAATCGACAAGGTTCATTAATCTCAAATGCAATCTTTAATATATAATCTCTAATAATCGTTAATTACTTAATTGCCTAATTACTAAATTACTGATTTATTTATGCTGCCTCAACAAATAAGAAATTTTATTGATATTTTTTCAAAGATGCCGTCAATCGGACCGAGACAAGCAACGCGGCTGGCTTTTAAATTGATCTCTATCGGTAAAAATAAAATAGAAGAGACCAGTAAGGCAATTTCTGACTTAAAATATTTAAAAATTTGTTCAAATTGTTTTTTTGTGCATTCTAACCCTGAAAATTTATGCAATATCTGCCTGGATAAACATCGCCGCCGAGATATTATCATGATAGTTGAAAAAGAGACTGATTTGATTTCTTTGGAGAAATCTAAAAAATTTAAGGGCCGGTATCTTGTTCTGGGAGAAATCATCAAGAGTGGCGTTTTAGAAAGCGCCCAAAAACTCCGCTTAAATAATCTAAAAACTTTTATTAAGAAAGAATCCGCCGGTCAAGTTGACGAAATTATTATCGCCATTAATCCCACGACCTACGGCGACCTTAATTCAATGATTATCGCCAAGGAGCTTGAAGGGCTTGCAAAAAAAATTACTCGTTTAGGCCGAGGTATTCCCACGGGCGGAGAAATTGAGTTTGCCGATGAAGAAACTTTAGCTCAAGCTCTCGAAAGAAGGATTTAAAAACGGCTCAATAGCAAAAAGCACCTGAGCCGATTTCCTAAAAAGCCTAATGGATACTAATTAAAAATCGGCTCATCTAGAAAAACGCCTGAGCCGATTTAATCCGCTTTTTTAAAATACTTAAAATGCTTATACATCAGCCAAACGCCAACTGATAAAATGGCTATTACAATCAAATAATCAAATTGCCGGAAATAAATATGAAGCGCTTCCCAGTTTTTTCCGAAAATTAAGCCCAAATAAGTCAGAAACAATGACCATAAAAAACTGCCGGAAAATGTCAAAATTGAAAAACGCCAAATTGATTTAAATCTTAAAATACCCAAAGGAAAAGAAATAAAAGTTCGCGCCACCGGCAAAATACGGGAAATAAATACAGCGTAATCTCCAAAACGGTCAATCCAAGTTCTCGCCCGTTCCACTTCAGCGGAAATTTTGTGATTATTCCATTTCAAAATGCCATTTCTCACCAAACTTCCCAGCCAATAGGAAAAAAGAGAGCCAAATAAATTTCCAAAAGCGCCTACAAAAACCACCAGCCAAAAACTGAAAACGCCCGATGAAACCAAAAATCCCGAAAAAGGCATAATTACCTCCGAAGGAATCGGTAAATTAGCGGATTCCAGAAACATCAAAAAAAATACCCCCCAATAACCAGTATTGCTTATCAAAAGCAAAGCATAACCAGAAATAATGCTTAAAATTGAAAATGTCATATGTTGAAAAATAAATTTATCTTTTCAGAATTTTTGCCGCTTCATCCGGATCAACAACCGTAATTTCAATGCCTGTACCCAGCTCAAAACCGGCCGAAATGCTGATTTTCGGCAGAATTTCAATATGCCAATGATAATGGCTGTGCTGTCGCTTGTCACTTACCGGCGCGGTGTGAATAAAAAAATTATAATCCGGATCTTTAAGCTTTTTTTCAATTTTTAACAGCGCTTTTTGCAAAGCATCAACCACAAAACTCATTTCTTTACTCGCGGTGTCCTCAAAATAAGACAAATGATTTTTTGGAAATACTCTAAGTTCAAACGGCTCGCGCGAGACAAAAGGCGCAAAAACAATCGCGCCTTTATTTTCATAAATTATTCGGCGATTAATTTTTTTCTCCCATTCAATCATCACGCAATGAACACATTTTTTATTTTCATCAAAATATCGGGCTGAACCTAAAAGCGAATGTCCTACATCGGGCGGCACTACAGGAATAGCTGTCATCTGATAATGAGGGTGGTAAACAGAAGCGCCGGCTTTTGGCCCCCAATTGTGAAAAATTGAAACATAAGCCGAGCAATCGCCTTTGGTTACCGACAGATAACGCTCTTTAAACGCTTGAAAAACCAAATTAGCCTCGCTCGCCGAAAGAGCGCCAAAATTTTTATTATGATCCCGCGTAATTATTAAATCATGGTGGCCAACGCCCTCAATTATCGGATAGGGCCCGTGATTAAAAGTTTTTGCGCAAACGTTTTTATGAATAAAAGCCGGATACTTATTTTCAATTCCCTGAACCAGCCAATCTTTGCTGTTTTTTTTATGATATAAAAGAAACGGCTGACTATGGCCGCTTTTTTGCGGATTTTCAAAAGGACAATCTTTTGCTGAAACTTTTGTTCTTTTTTCTTTTCTAATCAATTGATCCGGCTTTTTGGCTCTTTTTGGCGCAATAACAATCCAATCGCCGGAAACAATATCTTGTCTCAATTCGCTATTCATAAATGATTAGTAATTAGGTAATTGGCAATTTAGTAATTACTTTTTTGCTTAATTACTCACTTACTTTTAATTCTATTTTCATAATACCATCTTAAAACATCGTTTGCCACTGGCACGGCATTAAGAGCGCCTTCTTTGGCATTTTCCACTAAAACTAAAATAGCGATTTCCTGATTATTTGGAGAATTTAAAGTATAACCTACAAAAAACGCATTAATTTTAGTATTACCTTGAATCTGGGCAGTGCCGGTTTTTGCTGCTACTTTCAAAGGCAAATTATTGAGCAAATAAGCGGTGCCGTAAGATTTTTCCACTGCATCAATCATGCCGCGCTCCACTTCTTTAAAATAATCGGCTGATTCCGCTTCCGAAAGGTCGTTAATCACTTCGAGTTTGATATCATTAATAGATTCTCCATTATCGGAAATTATGGCTTTTACCGCGTGCGGCTTATAAATTTTACCGTTATTGGCAACAGCGGTAATATAACTTAAAAGCTCGATTGGCGTAATTATAAAATCGCCTTGGCCTATGCTGACGTTATAGGTATCGCCTACTCTCCAAGGCTGACCAGTGCGCTTTTCTCTTTCTTCGGGGTCAGGCAAAAAACCGCTGCTTTCTCCCGATAAATCTACGCCAGTTTTATCGCTTAACCCGAATTCTTGCCAATATTTTTTCAACCTATAAATACCAAGGCCTTTAACGTTTTCAAATCCGCCTCCAATTGTATAAAAATAAACATTGCTGGAACGGGCAAGGGCAGAATGAAAATCAACCCAGCCATGAGCTTTCCAATCGACAAACCGGCTGGGATTATCCGGAAAATAAGGATTAGGAATTTCAATATAACCGCCGGAAAAAATCTTATCTTGAGTATCAATAATTTTTTCTTTTAATGCCGCGTAGGCAACCAGCGGTTTAATGGTTGAACCGGGAGAATAAACTCCGGAGATGACACGGTTAAAAAATGGCTGATTAGGATTGTTAAGCGCTTCGGCGGTTATTTTATTGCTGTCAAAGCTCGGCAAGCTGACAAGCGCCAAAATCTCTCCGGTTTTAGGGTCAAGCGCGAGACCGGCGCCTGCCGAACTTCCTAAATTATTTAAAGCTAATTTCAAACGTTCGTAGAAATATTTTTGCAATTCTGAATCAATGGTTGTAATAATATTATTTCCTTTTTGAGAATCGCGCAAAAACTTATCGTCAATTATTTCACCCTTGACATTGCGATAATAAATTATCTGGCCTTCTTGGCCTCTTATTTTATCATCGTAATAATTTTCCAAACCGGTTTTACCGATAGTATCGTTTAACGAGAAAGAATCATTTTCTTTTAAATCAGTTTTATTAACCGGACCGGTATAACCGAGAATATGGGAAAAAATATAAGAATCGAAATACTCACGTTTGAAATTTTCCTCTATTTGAACCGCGCTTAAATTAAGGTTTTTTATATTATTCGCCTGTTCTTCGTTAAGCTGAATATTAAGAATTATGGAATTTTGTTTTTCTAAATCAACGTTTTTAATCAATGCTTCAATTTCCTCAATTGAAATGCCGAGGATTTTATTAAGCGCCTCAAGAGTTTGGCTATGTTTACCTTCTTCTTTAAGAAGCTCCGGTAATTTTAAACTTAAGCGATAAACCGATAAATTTTTTACAAGCGGTTTATTAAAACGGTCAAAAATTATTCCTCTTTCCGTGGGAATAGAAACCAAAAGACCCGCATTAATCAAGGCCCGATTTTTATAAAAATCCGCCTTTATGCCTCCCAAAAAAATCACCCTGCCAAAAACAAGAGTGATTACCAATAACACCGCAATTTTTACTAAATTAAAAGCTCTTTTTGAAAGCGGCACCTCCAATAAATCAAGCCCCTCGCCCAAATCGTCGAGAATAGCCTCTTCCAGCATCAAATCCTTAGGCATATTTAAATTAAATGTTTATTTCTAAAGGCCGTAATGGAGTGTTAAAAATATGAGAGAAATCAGGAATATTTTCCGCAATAATACCAGTGCCTCTTACAACGCAAGTAAGCGGGTCGTCAACAACCATAGTAGCCACGTTAATTTCCCGTTCAATTAATTCATCTATGCCTCTTAGCAAACTGCCGCCGCCGCAAAGATAAATACCGCGTTTTAAAATATCGCCTACCAGCTCCGGCGGAGCTGTTTCAATGGTTTCTTTTATCGCGCTCACAATAGAATGAAGCGAACGAGAAATAGCCGCCCGAATTTGCGTGCCTTTAACTAACACTTCCCGAGGTAAGCCACTAGACATATCTCTGCCTCTGATCGCCATTTCCAGTCTTTCATCTTGAGAAACCGCCGAACCGATATTTATTTTAAGCTCTTCAGCAGTAGGCTCTCCGATCATTAATTTAAATTCGTCCCGGATAAATCTGATAATATCATCGTTAAGCTTATCACCGGCAACTTTTAAGCTTTTAGCGGTAACAGTGCCAGCCATAGAAATTATGGCGATTTCCGATGTCCCTCCGCCAATATCAATTATCATATTGGCTGATGGTTCATTAATGGGCAGACGGGCGCCCAAGGCCGCGGCAACCGGCTCTTCAACAAGATAAACTTTTGTCGCACCGCTCGATATCGCCGCATCTTCAACCGATTTTCTTTCCACTTCAGTAAGATTAGTGGGAATGCCGATAACCGCCCGATGATAATTAAAGAACTTATTGCCGCTGATTTTACGGAAATAATGGCGCAGAATTTCCTGAGTTATTTCAAAATCGGAAATTACGCCGTTAGTAAGCGGCCTTATCACGGAAACATGGCTGGGCGCGCGACCCATCATTTTTTTGGCTTCATCTCCAATGGCTAAAACTTGATTGGTTTTTTTATTGATAGCGACGATAGAAGGCTCGTTTATCACAATGCCTTTGCCTTTTAAATAAACCAGGGAATTGGCTGTTCCAAGATCAATGCCTATGTCTTTTAAAAAATAATTAGAAATGCTGGATATCATCGTTTTATTTTTTATTAAATAATTTAATTAATTCTTTTTCGTTTGCCAATTCTATTTTTTGCTTGCTTCTATTTTTAACCTCAATTTTATTGCCGGTTTTTTCACTGACAACCAACCTATAAGGAATGCCGATTAAATCCGCGTCGGCAAATTTCTCGCCAATACTAACATCGCTTCTGTCATCATACAATACCTCGACTCCTAATTTTTGCAAATTTTTATAAACCGAATCGGCCAGTTTTTTTACACCGGTTTTTTCGCTTAATCTTAATAAGTGCACAGAATAAGGAGCCACTGTTTCTGGCCAAATAATGCCTTTATTATCATGATTAACTTCAACAATAGTGCCTAATAGCCTATTTAGACCGATGCCGTAGCAACCCATTACCACGCCTTTTTCATTACCGCTTTCGTCTTTATATTTTAAATCAAAAGGCTGGGAATATTTAAGCTTTAATTTAAAAATATTGCCGACTTCAACCGCTTTTTCTGTTTTTAAATTTTGATTGCCGCACTCCGGGCAAACTTTTTGCTCTTCAATAATCTCCTTATTTATCGCCACTTGGCACTTATCACAGATATAAATTATATCTTCGCCGGCCGGCGTAAGCGTCTGAAACTCATGGGAATACTTGGAAAATGTCCCGCCGGAGGCAAAGGTTAAATAAGTTGATTTTCCAATGCCGGCTTTTTTAAATATTTGAAAATAAGCTTTTATGGCTTTTTCATAATATTTATCCAAATCCGCCTCGTCTTTATGAAAGGAATACAAGTCTTTCATGAAAAATTCCCGGCCTCTTAATAACCCTGATTTTGCCCGAGATTCATCGCGAAATTTATTCTGAATCTGAAAAACATACTTTGGCAAATCCTTATGAGAAAATATGAATTTTGCCATTAAGGGCGACACTATTTCTTCATGAGTCGGGCCAAGCGCATAATCGGCTTTGGAATAAAAACTGGTAAATTTAAACAAAGAATCGTAAGTTTCCCAGCGGCCGGTGCGCTCCCAATTGGTTTTTGACTGAAGACTGGGCATTAAAATTTCCACTCCTCCTATGGCCTTAATTTCCTCCCGTATTATATTTTCTATTTTTTTGAAAACCTTGAGACCTAAGGGCAAAAAAGTATAAACTCCTGCCATTGTTTTATCGATAAATCCGGCGCGGATTAAAAGCTGGGCGTTTATCGCTTCTTCGTCTCTTGGAGCTTCGCGCTTAGTTTTAGAAAAAAGTTCTGATTGAATCATCTCTTAAATCATATTAAAACAATTTGCTTGTGTCAAAAAAAAACAGCCCCGCAATTCGGACTGTTTTTACAAAAATAATTTAAAATTAAAACTTCACTTTTACCGGTTCTTTCGCCTCTTCAGCCTCAAGCTGGAAAAATTCTTCTTTATGGAATCTGAATACACCGGCAATTAAATTAGTGGGAAAAACTTCAGTCTTAGTATTATATTCCATCACATTGCCGTTATAAAATCGGCGAGCGGCCTGAATCTTATTTTCTGTATCGGAAAGCTCTTCTTGAAGCTTTACAAAACTTTCCACCGCGCGTAATTGAGGATATGCTTCAGCAATGGCAAAAATACTTTTCAAGGCGCTCGTAATCATATTTTCCGCTTCTTCTTTTTCGTGAACTGTCTGCGCTCCCAATGCTTTTGCCCGCGCATTTGTTACTTTTTCAAAAGCTTCTGTTTCGTGAGCCGCATAGCCCTTTACGGTTTCCACTAAATTAGGAATCAAGTCATATCGGCGCTTTAATTGCACATCAATATCAGCCCAGGATTCTTTGACTCTGTAACGCCACCTGACCAAAGAATTATAAGTTAAAACCAGCCATAAAATTATAACTATGGCTACAACAATAATGACATTAACTAAATTAACCATAAAATTTAGCTTTAAAATCGCTTGCTTTGCGACCTTTGCTGTTTGTTTTATTTTAATTCAAAACAAAAAGAGGCGCAAGTTTAGATATTCTTAAATTTCATAACTATAAAACAAAAAGCCCCGATGGTATCCACCATCGGGGCTTGGTTGATTTACTTCTTCAACTTCAACTCGCTACTCGTTTATATATAAACATTGGCATGTGGTTGAGTATCCACTCTCTTAAACACCAGTCTTTTTTGGAGCGAACACGCGCCTGAGTGGAATCAGGGCAGTACCATTCGTCTTCTGAATATTCATCAATTCTCCCGCAAATTCCGACCTTGGGACTTATGCCCGCCTCACGACACGCGTATTTGAGATTTCGCAAACAGCGTTTGAGATGAGGCTTTGCGGCAACTATCCAAAGCTCTCTTAAATCTTGCTCTTTTGCCCACTTAGCCGCTCCTCTGGCTATTCGAAGCGTTGGCGGAGGATTGCCTGGTTCCTCGTCAGTATATTTCACTTTAATTCCCGGCTCTTTTATGCGAATATCGAGCTGAGTATAAATCGGGATGCTGAACTTTCGCGCTTTTTGCAAAGCAATTCTTGCAATGCGCAAGTTAGACAAGATGGTATCCGGAGTCCCAAAAGCAAATGCCACAACAGCCGCTTTTTTCATCCCAATCGCCTCCTTCTATATTTTTTAGTTATGTAAATTTTCTTCCCTTATGATAACATAATAAAATTAATATGTCAATAATACGATAACATACAAAAAGTTTTTAAAGTTTAGCTATCACTGGCGCTCCCGCAAGGAATCGAATCCGTCAGTAGGCGGAGTGAGCCTATCAACTGCTTAAAAAATTTTATCCGCCCACTGGCGGACCGGCTGGCGGATTTGCCATTAAGCTATGGGCTATGGGTTGAAAAGATTTACTGTGCCCCCACAAGGAATCGAACCTTGATCAGCTGCTTAAAAGGCAGCTGCTTTGCCACTAAGCTATGGGGGCACAGTAAATCTTTTCAGATTTATTTATTTGTTAATTTTCTAATAAATTCTCTTCCTTTAAAACTCTTTAACTCTTTTTCCCTAATCATCGCTTCTTTTCTAGTATCAAAACTTTCTTTATAAATCAATCTCCAAAAACCACTATTCTTACTTGTAAACGATTTTGCTTTATTTTTCAATAATCCGTTGTGCCTTTTTAGTCTTTCTTCCAAATTTGATGTATGACCGATATAGATTTTATCTCTTTCCTTGTTGTAAATGGCATAAATAAAAAACATTCTTTTAATTTCTTTTCTGCTTATTCTGCTTAAAAGTCCGCCGGCCGGCGGATTTGCCACTAAGCTATGGGGGCAAATTAACTCTATGTGTTTTCTAATAATTTTTTAATTTTAACGCCTCCTTTCTGTTTTTTTAACCATCTTTCAAACTCTAATGCAAATTTTTTACTTTCAAACTCGCGCCAATATATTAATTTAAAAGGTCTTCTACTTTTCGTTGATTTACTCTTGCCTTCGTTATGCCATTTTAACCTTTTTTCGATATTATAAGTTGAGCCAATATAATTTTTATTATCTTTTTCGCTTTTTATAATATACACAAAATGCTTCATTGACCAATCTTTTTTGTGAAATTAACACCGAAAAATAATGCGTTTATTTTTATAAAATATAAACCCCGCAAAGCGGGGCAACCTTTCAGCTAAATTTTTCAAAATAATTTAGCTGATTTTTACAATTTCCGCTTCGGTATAATGCTGGCGATGGCCTTTTTTCTTCCGATAACGGGTTTTGGAGTGATACCTAAAAACGATTTTCTTTTTATCTCTCGCTTGTTTTAAAATTTTTGCCTCAGCTTTGGCGCCGTTTACATAAGGAGCGCCGATTTTAACGTTTTCCTTGTCAGCTATCAATAAAACCTTGTCAAAAATAACACTGGCGCCTTCTTCGCCGTCTATTTTCTCTATTTTAATTTTTTGGCCGGGAGAAACCTTATATTGTTTACCCCCTGTTTCAATAATAATAAATTCCATGTCTTTAAAATTAATTAACGCTAATAATCACATAGATTGCCATTAAAATCAAGATGGCAATGCCTAAGCTGCAAAAAACCAAAATATAGGAAAGAAAACGCTCTCTGTCATAAATAAAATCGGCAAGGAAAAAATTGACAAGTATTATCGCAAACGAAGAAACAGTAATCCCAAGAGCTTCAAATTTTCCGCCAAAAAAATCAACTCCGACATACTCATTAAAATGAATTACCAGCGGCAATGAAGCGTTTTTTAATTTAAAATAAACCATTGCTGACGATAATAATACCAGAACAAGAGTTGTGCCGGAAACCAGCCTAAGATGTTTGTCTTTAATTATATTTGAAAAAATCATTTTTTTAAATTTGTAGCGCATACGGGAATCGAACCCGTGTTACGTGCTTGAGAAGCACGTGTCCTAGACCACTAGACGAATGCGCCATATATTTTAGCTTGATAGCTAATTAGATGGATAGCTCGTTAGTTAAAAAGCTAACCAGCTATTTTTATTTCTTCCACTATTTTATCCAAACCAACTGCATGCGATGCTTTAATTAAAATGATATCGTCTTTTTTTAATAATTTCTTGATTGAATTTAAAGCTTCTTCCGCTGTGTCGAAAAACAAAACTTTATTTTTTTCTAATCCGCTAATTATAGCGGAATCAGCCATAAATTTTCCCCTAGGACCAACCGTAATCAAAATATCTGCGGATTGGGCCGCCAGTTTGCCGATTGATTCGTGAGCCTCAATAGAATACTTGCCCAATTCCAGCATATCGCCCAGTATCGCAATTTTTCTTTCTCCTTCAAGCTCTTTTAAGGTTTCGAGCGCTGATTCCATTGAAAGAGGAGAGGCATTATAGCTATCGTCAATAATATAACTGTTTTTAATGCCGTAAATCAAATTCATCCTGGCTTTGGCCGGTTTATAATTAGCTGATAGAGCTTCGGCCGCTTCAACTAAATTAATCCCATAAATAACGCCGACAAGCGCGCCAATTGCCGCGGCATAAGCATGCGCTTTGCCGAAAACGCCTCTTAAATTAACCGGCACAAAACTGCTTTCTTTTTCAAATTTAAAGGAAATACCGATCGGCTTGTTATTTTCGGAGCGGTTTTCAAAACTGGTAATTTTTAAATTTGAATCGCTGCTAAAACCGAAGGTCAGAATTTGAGCTCTTGTTTTTTCTTTCATCGCTAAAACTAAATTATCATCGTTATTTAAAACAGCCCAATTTAACGAAGACAAATCATCAATAAGTTTTGCTTTTTCTCTGGCTATGGCTTCTACGTCACTATAAAATTCAATATGCACCGGCACTTCGCCCACTGCAGTTACCACGGCAATTTTCGGCTGAGCAATTTCCAAAAGATATTTAATATCGCCCGGCTTAGATGCCCCGTATTCTAAAATCAAAATATCGGGATAATTAAAACGAGAAATAAAAGAAAACAGCAATTTTAACGCTGAAATAACAATAATTTTTAGCCAGAAAAATATCAGCGGGCGCTCCACTTTCTGCCAAGAACCTAAAATAGTAAGCGGCACGCCAAGCTCATTATTAAAATTTTCGCTTGCTTTTCTTACATTTTTTTTGCCGTTTGCATTTGAATAACCGCTTAAAACAGCAAAAATCGCCTCTTTGGCCGATGTTTTACCAACACTTCCGGTAATAGCAATAATATCGGGCTCAAAACGCCAAATAGTCAAACGAGCAAGCTGTTTGAGAACGTATTTTAGAATGTTTAACGAGATTTGATGCATTTTAATTTCATAGATTATCCGGTGCTATATTATAATAATTTATTATAAATTGCGCTAATTCTTTAAAAGCCGGCGCAACTGTCTGGCCGGCCAATGGAGCTCCGGATGCTTTATCTAATTTTATCAGAATAATAAACCTTGGGTCTGAAGCGGATGCAAAACCGACATAAGTATTTATAACTTGGTCGGAATAGCCGCCGCGCTTTAAGTCGGGAACGAAAGCGGTTCCGGTTTTTCCACCAATTGAATAATTAGGGATATCGGCAACTTTATTAAGCCGAACAGCTGAAACCATTGTTTTTATCACTTTCTGAGCCGATTCTTCGCTAATCACTCGCGCAACTATTTGCGGATTTTCTTCGGCTGAAATAATAGGTTTCATTAAAACTCCGCCATTAGCAATAGCAGAAACAGCGCTGATTAGTTGAAGCGGGGTAACTGAAACTCCCTGACCAAAAGACGCAGTGGCAAAATCAATATCCTTGCCTTTTTTTAAATTATTTATATTTCCCTTAACTTCGCCCGGTAAATTTACGCCGGTTAATTTGCCCAAACCGAATTTAATAAGATATTCCTTAAAAATATTATGGCCTATTTTTTTTTCCGCGAAAACAGTGCCGACATTTAAGGAATGCTCGATAACACTGGTCATGGTCTGTTTTCCGTAAGCTTTTTTGTCCCAGTTTTCAATTTTCTTTCCGTTTAAAATAACCGAACCAGTATCAATATATGTTGTGTCAGGAGTTATTTTTCCGCTGTCAAAACCGGCTGCCATGGTAATTACTTTAAAAACCGAACCCGGCTCATAAACCAATTCTACCGCAGGATTCATAAAATTTTTAATCTCCGACTTGGAATATTCATTGGGGTCAAAATCAGGAAAATTAACCATCGCAAGAATTTTTCCGGTCTTTGGCTCCTCGACAATAGCCGTACCTCCTTCGGCTTGCCAATCATTTATTAATTTTTTCAGAATTTCCTCGGCTTGAGTCTGAATATTTATATCAATCGTTAAAATAACATCTGAGCCGTTTTGAGCTTTAATAAATTTATTATCTTTTTCTTCACCGGGCTGGCCAGCTAAAGACAAATTACGCTCAAGTTCAATTCCATAACGGCCCATTTCCACATCGCCGTATTTTTTCATTTCGGCTTCATTGGCTGAAGCGACAAATCCCAAAACATGAGAAGCTAAATTTTTAAAGGGATAAGAGCGAAGTTTTTGCTGGTCAATATAAATTCCTTTAAAATTATTTTCTTTTAAGTTGTCTATTTGTTCGCTATCCGCTTTCTGGACAATCAATTCATAAGAATCTTCTCGCTTATTCAATTTTCTTTCCAAAATTGGTCCGGAAATTTTTATCGCTTGATTTAATTCCTCTACTGATTCATTAAATTTTTTATTTTCTTCAAAAAGGCCTTCCCAAAATTTCTTGGGATCAGCGAAAATTACAGGATAATCCTTGTTTAAGGCCGCGGGAATCAAATTATTATTTTTATCGGTAAAGTAAATATTGCCTCTTAACGGCTCTAAAATTCCACTGGCTTTTCGCTGAGCAACGGCTCTATCATAATAAGCATTGCCATTTTTTATCTGAATATTAAAAAAATTGGATATTAAAAATAAGTAAGAAATAATAATAACTACAAAGACCAGGGGAAAACGCCATCTCATAAATTTCTAAATTTAATTGCTAATAGTAAGCTGTTTATTGATTGCTCTTATATATTCCGGATGTTCGTCTAAAACCAGCGATTGATTATTTTTAAACGATTCTAAATTCTTTAAATCCGTCATTTGATATAAAGTGTTCTTAAATTCGGCATTTTTTGTCTCTAAATTTCTGATATTTGATTCCATTTTACTTATTTCATGCCGAAAATTGACGGATTGATTATAAATAAAAATTCCCCACGCTACAGAGGCAATTAGAACCAGCATTAAAAAAGATATAACAAAATTTATTTTATTTTTATTTTTATTGGGTTGAATAATAGTCATTTTAATTTAATTTAATGGCTCTTAATTTTGCAGAACGGCTCCTTGAGTTTTCTCTAATTTCTTCATCGCTCGGCCTGATTGGCTTTTTAGTCAAAATTTCCGCTTTGGCTTCATTTTTTAATTTCCGGAAATTAGTTTTTACCAGACGATCTTCCAAGGAATGAAAAGAAATTATTGCTATTCGACCTTTTGGTTTAATTATTTTTTCTAAATCGCTTGAAATTTTTTCCAGATTTTCCAGCTCATGATTTACATAAATCCTTAGCGCCTGAAAAACCCTTGTAGCCGGATGAATTCTGCCTCTTTCGTAATTTCCAGGCACCGCTTTTTTAATAACTTCGACTAAATCAAAAGCGGTTATTATTTTTTTCTTTCGCCTTTCTTCAAAAATTTTTTTAGCTATCTGCCGGGAAAATTTTTCTTCTCCGTATAGCCAAAAAATATCGGCCAGCTCTTTATCGCTAAAACTATTTACAATCTCGCTCGCTGTCATATCTTCGGATTCTGTGTTATATCTCATATCCAAAATCTCGTTTTTTAAAAAACTAAATCCTCTGCCTGATTTTTCCAGTTGCTCCGACGAAAACCCCAAATCAAGAATCAAACCGTCGGCTTTTGGCAAATCACATTTTTTTAAAATTTCCGGCAGATTTACATTATTTTCATTTACAAAAATCACATTTTCAAAATTTTTAAAAATTCCATTTTTTAGCGATTCAATATTTTTTTTATCCCAATCAATCACCAATAATTTCCCTTCAGGGCCGATTCTTTCCAGAATTTTGACGCTGTGCCCTCCGCTTCCGGCTGTGCCATCTATAAAAAATTCTCCGGTTTTAGGATTTAAAATATCTATTGTTTCTTTTAAAAGAACTGGAACGTGAACCATAATTTTCAATTTCTAATTCTCAATTTTCCAATCAATTTTCAATTATTTAATTTCTAATTTATTTCTTATTATCTTTTGAAAATTGATAATTGAAAATTAATTTAAATTCCCAACTCCGACAGTTTCTCCGCTATTTCATCGGACGCGCTTTCTGTTTTAGCTTTATATTCTTTCCATGCCAGACTGTCCCAAATTTCAATTCTGTTATACAAACCGGCTATCACTGCTTCTTTTTTTAATCCGGCATATTCTCTTAAATAATCCGGTATTAAAATTCTGCCTTGCTTGTCTATTTCAACATCCATTGCACCGGCAAGCATAAGCCTTGCAAAAGCTCGCGAATTGGCTTGAACCAAAGGTAAAGCAATAAGCTTTTGAGCTAAAATTTCCCAATCTTTAGCGCCAAAAGCAAATAAACAATGGTCTAAACCTCTGGTAATAATTGCTCCGCCTGAAAGGTTTGGCCTAAATTTTGCCGGCAAAGCAATTCTGCCTTTAGAGTCTAAATTATGTTGGTATTCGCCTAATAGCATGCGAATTTTTTCTACAAGCAAGGCGAGTAGCTGAAAAATTCAGCACCCCGCCCTCTATGCATTAATTCTTTTTTTGAGCGCTCGCCAAGCGCTACCATAATATTTAAGTTTTTTCTCTCTGCTTCTCGCATCTTGTTCGTATAAATAAGCTTCATAATAAATATATTTATCTTCTGGGAAATTTAGTTTATGTTCTTTTATCCGCCTTTCTAAATCATTTGTATAGCCAATATATAATTCGTCATTCTTTCGATTTTTGATTACGTAAACAAAATACATAACGCTTAGAGGGCGGGGTAACTCGATTTTGTAAATTCGCTCTGCTCATACAAAATCGGTTATCCCCCATTTATTGACTTTTCCCCATACTTATCCACAATTCCCCACTTCTATTTAATTTTGCTCCACTTATAATAATGAGTCAAGCGATTAAAAAATTTTAAGAGCAACTAAAAAGCCCGCTATTTAAGCGGGCTTTTTAAAATTAATTCAAAATTTATTCACAGCTTATCCCCTTATCTTACTTTCTTCAAAAACTGGAATGTTTCCTCGAAGTTTTTAACAATAACATCAACGATTGATTCTGATTGGCGCGGCGTAATAATTGTTCTAATCGGAGAAATCGTCTTATTTCCGGCATCGTCAACTGAAGCAACTCTCATTCTATAAAGGCTGCCTGGTTTTAATTTTGTGATAATTACATTATGCGTCTCGCTGAAATTATCGCTAATCTCTACTCTATTATTAAGCGGGTCGTCAGCCGAACCGGAACCTTCGGCATATTCTACGAGCGAGGTTGACGGCTCATCGCTCTTCCAACTCACGATTGTCTGAACTCTGTCATTTCTGCCAGGAATCATGGCGCTGTCAATCTTAAGATTGGAAATCACCGGAGCAGCCACGTCTCTGCTGGTTTTTGCAGTAAGCGTTTCTTGAGACTCAATCAGACTGCCTGCTTCGCTATAACCGGAAACTTTAATCTCGTAAGAAGTGTCTGGCGTAAGATTTTCAATTTTAATGTTGTGGTCAACGATTTTTTCTTCCCTGATTTTCTGTCCGATTTCTCCGGTTCTTAAATTCTTGTACTCCACAATGGAACTGGCTGGCTGTTCCGTAAACCAAACTACCACAATAGCGTCGTTATCAATATCAGAAACGCGAGAATTTATTTTTCCGGCTTTAGTGGAAAAAGTTAGGTCAGCGCTCTTGCCTACTGCCTGAGGCAGGCTAAAAGACTTTGTCATATAGTGATATTTGGCGTTTGGCGCTAAACCGCTTAATGTAATTTCATGACTGGCGCTTTTAATTTCAATATTAGAAACTTCCGAAATATAAGGATTTGTTTTAGAAATATCGTAATCTTTTTCCAAAGCATAAGCCACAACCGAATAAGCCGGAATATTAGTTTTCCATTTTACAATCGCGGAGTTTTCGGTAATATCAACAACTCTCGGTTCTTCAATAAAAGGTGGAAGAATTGAAGGCAAAATTGACTCAATTGATTTTTCTATCGCTTCCTGGAATTGCGAAGCTCTTTCGAGAGTCACTAAGTCTCTTACAGATTCGGCAAAAAACTTGGTGCTGAAAGTTTGATCAGGAGAAGAGCCGGAATTTCCCGCTTTATCAATTGCTTTTACTTTAAAATGATAATCCGTGCCCATTCTAAGATTGGAAAGTTTAATACTATGAGTCGTGCGAAAATCCGAAGAAGCGGAGTTTAAGCCGTATTCAGCATTTTCTCCGTAATCAACAAAAACTGTGGAATCCTCATTAGTGGTTAAGTTTACAATTGCGCTGAATGCGCCAATGCTTGAAACTTCAATATTGCCTATCGTCGGTCCTGACGTATCATTTGCTCCAGCGCCTCCTCCGCCGCTTACCACATAAACCGTTATTGTTTCTTTTTCCGAAGCGGAAGTGAAATTTTGCTCGTCAGAAACAGCTGTGGCGCTGTCGGGATTCATATCGTAAGATTTAACCCGGAAATAATATTGAGTAACCGCGCTTAGGCCGCTAATCGTGACAATATGGCCGGTGGTCAAAGTATTATCGCGCGTGGTGGTAGTGGCATAATTTCCGGTTGAAGCTGAACTTGGGCCGTATTCCACTTGAGAAGTTGACGGCTCGTCAGTTGACCAAGTAATGACTGCGTGCGTGTTTGTAATAAGCGGAGTTATGATATTGGAAATTACCGGCGGTTTGGTATCAAGAGTTGTCCGGCACTGATAAAAATTTCCGCTGTTGTTCTCTATGGCGGCGTTATTATTTGAATCATTGGATTGAACCCGCAAGTAATAATTTGTTCCCTGAGACAAACCGGTTAAATTAACACTGTGCTGATATAATCCGCCGGCCAAAGCGCCGGAACCAACCATGCCGCTTGAGACAGAACTGGTGGCGTTTGTTAAAGTGGAATTCACCGAATAATCAACTCTGGAGTTAGAATCAACATTGGTATTCCATGAAACCGTAAAAGAGGTGCCAACAATATTAGTACAGGAAACACTTGTAATCGCCGGACCGCCAACAGTCGTAAAGCTATAACCGACGCCGCTATTATCGTCTGTTCGGGTGTTGTTTAAAATGTCTGTTGATTTTACGCGGAAATAATAAGTGGCGCTGGGAGTAAGCCCGGTAATATAGACCGTATGAGGCGTAGAAGACGCGAGTAGTGTTTCAACATAAACAGAGGAAGTATATGAGCCTTGAGTGGCGGAATATTCAACCCGCGAATCGGCGTATTCGTCGGTCTCCCAAGTGATTTTTGCCCAAGTTGACTGCACTTCAGTGCTTGAAGCGTTGGAAATTATCGGCGCGGTATTATCCGTGCCTCCTTGGCCGTCAACATAGTCATTAGCTACTGCGGAAAATTCCGACTTATCGCCGTCAGTGTCAACAAATTTAACTTTATAATAATAAGTAGTTGAAGAAGAAACGCTGGAATCAGTGTAATAATTAGTTGAAGAACTTGTAATAGTAGAAATCTGGCTGTAATTCGAATTGTCGGTGGAGCGAAAAACTTGATAAGAAGCATATGTAGCGCCGGAAGTGGCGGTATAAGGCACCCAGGAAATAAATTCCCGCCATTGGCTGGTATCAGCATTAGAAACATCCTTAATGTTTAAGCCGGTTGAATTTTGACTGCCGATGGCCGGCGCAACAACCGAACCGGAAGAAGTGTTTCCATAAACATCTCTAACCTCATAATAAACTGATTCTGAATTAGGCGCGGCGCTGATTGCCCAAGTTGTTGAGGAATTTATAGAAGTAGCACCAACGCTTTGCCACTGGCCGCTTGTGCCGTTTGAGCCGTCAGCTGATAGATTGCTGTTATTGGAAAATCTGTAAGAGATATTAGAATCATCGGAAAAATTAAAGCTTAAAATATTACCGGTTGAACCGCCGGCGCTGGAATCAAAAGTTACGGTCGCGGTCGGAACTTTTGTATCAAGAGTAAAAACCGCGCTGGTGGAAGAAGTAATGGAATTAGCGGCTTCGTTATCATTAGCGGTTACTCTGATTTGAGTAGTGGTGGAAAAAATACTTGTGCCTAGTTGAGAAGCGGCATCCCAGATAGCTGAAGTGGAAGTGGAAGTGACTGTGGTGGAAGTTGAAGAATATGTAAGCTCCTGAACCGGCTTATTGCTTAAAGCTCCGCTGTTTAAATAGCCGCTGGTTATCGAAGTCCAAGCCGCGCCGCTATTTAATCGATATTCCAAGGACGGTGTAATATAGCCCGGATTAGTAGTGCCGGTTAAAGAATCAGTATCTCTAGCACTATAAATCAATAAAGTTTTGCCCCAATTGGAATCGGCGCTGTCTGATATTTGAGACACAGAAACGCCATTTGTACCATAAGCGCTGTCAAAGCTCGGTGGCGCGTTTACCACATAAGTAACAACTACATTATCAACAGTAGCCGAAGATCCTCCTCCGGAATCTAAAGTAACTTTATATTGAAACCATCTGTCATTTGCCCCGTTCATTAAAGCGTGCGTACTGCTCGAAACGCTAAAAGAAATTCCATTATCATTAGAATCAAAATAATCGCTGTTATCGCAAGCCGTTGGTCCGCACCAATTAGACCAAGCGGAACCGTCAGGCGAAGACCGAACCTGAAATTTAACTGTTTCCGTAGTGGAGGTGCCGGTTTCTATCCAGCTTATTTTTGAAACTAAGGTTGTGTTGTCTCCCGCGTCATAAGCCGAAGAAATTAAACTTCCCGGAGGACTGGAAGTCTGCGGATAAACAATGGTAACGTCGTTTAATATCGGAGTGGAACTGGAAACTGTTGATGAAAGATAAGCTTTATAACGAAAATAACGGTTATTATACAAAGAAGAAGGTATGTCCGTGCCGGAAGTCGTGAAATATGTTCCCGAAGTCCCGTCAGTACCAACATAGCTCCAGCCAGAACCGGTATTATTCGCCGCTACTTGAAATTGCAGAGTTGTTCCCGCGGTTGTTGTGGCATTCCAGGAAAAAGCGCCGAAAGTTGCCCTATTAACTAAATCAATTGTCGCTGATTCA
This sequence comes from Patescibacteria group bacterium, assembly GCA_038078555.1. GTDB lineage: Bacteria > Patescibacteriota > Minisyncoccia > UBA6257 > UBA9933 > JBBTYQ01. The sequence goes on from JBBTYQ010000003.1 coordinate 28,639, forward strand.
AAAGTGCCGGAGGTATTATACGGATTCATACTTACCATTAAATCATTAGTTCCGGCAGAATTTGCATAATAACTTACAAACACATTATTAGCATCAATTCCGTGAATATCATTGTAAGATGCACCTGTATTAAGAAAAGAGGTTGACCAGCTTGTGCCGCCATTAGTTGAAGTAGCAAATTTAACGTCATAATTACTTGATTCCAAATAACTCACAAACAATGTATTAACATCAGCGGCAAATAACGATTTCTCTCCTCTTGAAGCTGGCACGGTATCTATATTAGAAATCGTCCAGCTTGTGCCGTTATATTTAGCCAACTGAACATCACTACTAAGACTTCCGTCGTCATAAGCTATTAAAATATTATTGGCATCAATAACCTCAAGCGATGTCTTATTTGGAGCGGCGCCCATAGAAGCGTCAATGGTTGAAGTTGCCCAGCTTGTGCCGCCATTAGTTGATGAAGCAAACATTAGGGCAACACCACTTTCCACATAACTCACAAATAATGTATTAGCGTTAATCGCTTCAATTGAAGGGAAAAGACCGCCTCCAACTGTTGCTCGAGCGTCAATAATTGAAGTTGTCCAATCCGTGCCGCCGTTGGTTGATTTGGCAAATTTTACATCAACATTAGTTGTGTCTTGATAAGCAATAAATATAGTGCTTGAATCAACCGCTGAAATTGAAGTCAATGTTCCAACAATTGTGGCTGATGAATCAACAGTTGCAAGCGTCCAGCTGGCTCCGCCGTTGGTTGATTTGGCAAATTTCAAATCATCGCTAGTATCATCATAATAACTTATAAATATTGTATTAGCGTCAACCGCGTAAATTGATGTCCATAAACCGGTAACACCCGTAGAATCAACAGTTGAAGTTGCCCAAGTTGCTCCGCCATCTGTTGATTTGGCAAAAAGAAGATCCGAAGAACCTCCCTGATAACTTATAAATATAGTATTAGAATTTACAGCATAAACTGAATTATACGGACCAACATTTCCATTTGTATCCACGGCTTTAGTGGTTAAGTCATTGATGGAATTAAAAGAAGTTTTGGTGGAAACTATACTTGACGCAGTGGTACTTGTTCCGGTTACCACAACCGTAGAAGTTGAACCGCTTAAAAATCCTCCGCCAGTTGCTACGCCACTGGTGCTTGTCGCTCCATCATCTGTAAAAGAAAATGAAGTGGTGGCTAATTGCAAGTTGGTTGAAATTGACATTCCCGCGGTTGAAGAAGAATACTCGGTCCAGCCGGTTTGATTGCTCGCGTGGCTGGCGGTATTGGCCGTTACTCCCCCGCTCCAATTGCTTTGGCTGAAAGTATAGGTTGCGGCATAGGCTTCTTTAGGCTGATAATAAAAAGTGCCGGCAATAATTGCGGCAATCAAAAACAACGCGGTCAGCTCATGAAAAAGTTTTTTATATCTTGACATCTTTAGCTTAAATTATACCAAGAAATCTCTTAAATTGCCTATTTATATTGTGGATAACTATTGCGGCTATTCTTATCATTGTCTTATTATTATACTATAATAAAATGATTAAGTTATTTGAATTACTTAAAAATTCAAATAGCATTATTTGCGATTACTCTAAATGTTTGACCCTTCCAATAAAATTAAAATCCTTCTGGTTGACGACGACGAGATGATAAGAATTTATTTCCGGGATATTTTCTGGATTCACGGCTTGGATAATAAATACGATCTAACCACCGTGGAATCTCCCCAAAAAGCCGAAGCAATAATTTCAGACCCAAAAACAAGGCCTCATATAATCTTCACCGACCTGGTGATGCCTGCGGAAAAAGACGGCCGAATAATCACCTCGCCAGAGGCGGGTTTAAATTTTCTTAAAAAGATCAAAACCGACCCGGAGCTTAAAGATGTCAAGGTTATCGTTTTTTCCGGCCACAGCGAAGACACGCTTAAAAAACAAGTAAAAGAATTAGGCGCGGAAAATTATATGATTAAAAGCGATAATCTGCCTAAAGATTTAATTGAATATGTGGAAAAAATGATTGGAAAGTAATCGCAAATAATGCGAATTTAAAAAAATAAAAATAATGCGAATCAATAAAACAAGTACAAGATCAGCGGAAAAAATAATTTTCCCGGAATTAAGTTATAAAATTGTTGGCGCATCATTTAATATATTCAATGAATTAGGTTGGGGATTGCCGGAAAAAGATTATCAAAAAGCTCTTAAGGAAGAACTAGATGAGTTGGGATTGTCATACAAACAAGAAGCTTATATTCCATTGCAATACAAAGCGATAAATATTGGCCGATATTTTGCCGATTTTATTGTTGATGATAAAATTTTAATCGAAATAAAAGTAGTATCAAAATTAGGTTATGCCCATGTTAAACAAATACTAACTTATCTTAAAGCGGCTAATCTAAAATTGGGAATTTTAATTTATTTTACTAAAGAAGGTATAAAATATCGTCGCATTTTAAATTCTCAATTTTAATTTATTCGCATTATTTAGAAATTTTATTAGCATTATTCGCGATCACTCTATGGAGTCTATTATAAAATTACAAAATGTAAATCTCTGGTATGACCGAGGCAAGCCCTCGGAAGTTTGGGCATTGAAAAATATTGATTTAGATATTAATCGGGGCGAGTATGTCGCTTTTTTCGGACCATCAGGTTGCGGAAAAACAACTTTGCTTTACACTATTGCCGGAATCGACCAGGTTAATGACGGAAAAATTTTGATTAATAACCGGGATATTTCTAATTTTTCGCGGCGCGAACTGGCAATTTACAGGCAAATCGGGGTTGGCATAGTATTCCAACAATTTAACTTAATCCCCTCGCTTACGGTAATCAATAACGTTGCTTTGCCAATGGCATTTCTGGGCGTATCCGAAGAAAAAAGAAAATCCGAAGCAATGAAACTTTTAGAAAGACTGGATATAAAACATTTGGCTGAAAGATATCCTTATGAATTATCAGGCGGCCAACAGCAAAGAGTCGGCATTGCGAGAGCCCTAGCCAATAATCCGCCGATTATTGTCGCGGACGAACCTTTGGGAAACCTCGATTCAGTTAACGCGCAAAAAGTTTTAGAATTTTTGAAAGAATTAAACGAAAAAGACGGCCGGACAATCATTATGGTAACGCACGAAGCCTGGAGTTTACGCGATGCCAAAAAAATTTTTTACATGAAAGACGGCACTATTTTGAAAACCGAGGAATCAAAGCCGAAAACCGTTGCCGAATCGGTATCCAAGCATCTTTATCAGGAACTTTCACAGCAAATGTCAGCTGCTGAAATCGCGGCCAGCGCGCTCGCCAATATGCTGCTGCGCGGATACTCAATTGACGAAGTAAAAAGATTTGAATTTTTTTTAAAACAGCACTTGGAAAATAAAATCGATTCGGAGATTTTTCGAAACGTGCTTGACCGGCCGTTTGCCGAGGGCGGTATCGGCTTATGGAAACAAAAAGCCAAAAAAATCGCCGATTACGTTAATGACGTAATTGAAGAAAGAAAAGAGGTGGATGAAGTTTATATGGAATTGGAAAAAAATCCAGAGTCTCCGCTCAAAGACGAAGTGGAAAAAATAAGAATGTGGCTGTTAAAAGATTACCGCGGAAAATTGTCGGAATTGCAAAAAATTCAGATGGAAGAAATTATTTCCGAACGGCTCCGCTCTATTATCGGCGCACCTGATTTCTTGAAAACCGTCAGCTTATCCAAAAAACAATTCGGCATCGGCTTTTCTTACCGCACCAGCCAAAAAATTTCCGAAAAAATGGAAATGGTTTTGAAAAATAATAATAATTTAAATACTCTTAAAGCAGTATGAGTTTAGATTTCAGCTCTAAATTAGGCCATGGCTTAAAATTAATCGACCTTTTAAAACTCTCCTTAAGAGTCTTTAAAACTAAACCCTTGCGGACAGGTTTGACGATTTTGGGCATGTCGTTCGGCATCGGAACAGTTTTGTTTCTTGTTTCTCTGGGCTATGGATTGCAATACGTTCTTATAGGAAAATTGGTGGCAACTGAAGATTCTTTAATTTCCGTTGAAGCTTATTACCCATCTGAAGCAGAGCGCAATATCACCTATGAGGATTTAAAAATGATTTCAGAAATACCTGAAGCCGCAGAGATTTCTCCGGTAGCAGAATTTACCGGAGAAATAAAATATGAAAAATCCTCGGGCCTTATTATCGTCAAAATAATAAAGCCGAGTTATTTCCGATTATCAGGGCAACTTCCCGATCTGGGAACAAGCTTCGCAAAGCTTGAACCGACAACGATTTTATCCAACTCCGCTCTTCAATTAACCGGTCTTTCAGCCGATTATTTAAATTTTACCAACGCAAAATCTAATGCTGCTCCGAAATTTTCATTCAAAATATTTTATCAAAGCGAAGAAAAAATAGACGTTGAAGAAGCGGAAACAAAAGAACTGCTGACGCTTAAAGGAATAATGACCGATGAATTACAGCCGCCTTTTGCTTTTATTCCCGACGAATATATTTCCAAAAAACCGCCTTTTTTTAAAAAGGTTTTGGTTAAAGCCAAAGACATAAACAGCGTAGAAGGATTGCGCGATAAAATGATAGAAAAAGGTTTCCTTATTTCCGCCAGAATTGATTTAGTCAATCAAGCCGGAAAAGTAATGAACATCATTACCATGGTTTTGGGCGTTTTCGGAGTTACGGCTTTAATCGTCGCCGCTGTTGGAATGTTCAACACAATGATTATCAGTTTTATGGAACGTATTTTCGAAGTGGGTATTATTAAATCTCTGGGCGCAACCGATAAAGATGTAAGAAATTTATTTCTAATGGAATCTTTTGTAATGGGATTATTAGGAGGCGTTGGCGGGATAACTTTGGGAGTAGGCGCCGGAGAATTATCTAATTTAGGTTTAAATATTTTAGCTCAAAGATTCGGCGGCAAGCCATTTGATTTATTTATTACGCCTTTATGGTTTGTCGGCTTGATTCTTGGCTCATCAAGCTTAATCGGATTGGTTTCCGGATTTTGGCCGGCCCGGCGCGCTTCTTATCTTTCTCCTAAAGAGGCGTTTATCAGGAAATAAAACTGCAAAGACCTGCCACTATCTTTATAATTGTTATTTATATCAATGAGCCGATTCTTTGAAAATGCGCATAATTATTGAATAAAAATCGGCTCATCGATCAATTCATAGATGAGCCGATTTGGTGCAGTATTCTTGAATTAGTCCGAACGCATTTTTCCGGAAAATTCCCCCCGCGAAAATTCGGAAAGGCGGCGGAGCCGCACGAATGACAATTTCAAGTTTTTCTTTGACGGCAAATTCTTTGTTCTTTGAATTTATAAAAAAGAAAAGGGACGGGGAGATTTCTCTACCCGTCCCGATGTAGTGTTCAGCGAGGACATTTCGTCTACGCCGAAACTTAAACGAACTTGGAAGCGAGAACCTGCCTCAACTCTCCGTAGGTCTCGATCTCCTTCGGGAACAGAACTCGCAGGTGGCAACCGCGGCATACGATTGCGTCGTGCGTCTTGGTGGCTCGCGTGCGATCTATCCAGCAGTTGCAGAAATCATGGATGCCCACGCAAGAACTAAGTTCGCGGTCATCTCTGGTGTGGTCCACGAAGTAATCGCCGGAAGGCGGGTACTCTCGCAGAAAATCGCCATCAGAGGTCAACTGGATCGGCTTGAGCGGGACACTACGCTCGATCTCGTGCTGGATTGCCTTGATACGCTCTTGGCGATCTGTTTCTCTACTGGCGAAGTACAGAGCACGATTGAGCCATCCCGATGCGCGGTAGTGATCGTCGCCATCTCGGCTGATCACCTTGTAGGGGCAGTAGCCGTTGATTGGATAGGTTTCGCCTGTACTGCTCCCATCTTGGTCGCGATAGTGTCCGACGAGCTTTCCGGGGACAACCTTCGTTGGCTCGAATCCAGCGGCAAAGACGGTCGCGAAGAGAATCTGCACTTCATCGGCGGAAAGTTCCTTGACCTTGCTCCAGTCATGCTTGAGAGCCAAATTAACAAACGATGCAGCAATTTCGGTCGTTTTCATCAGTCGCTCCTTTCTTTTGTCAATGTGCTAACTAATTAATCAACAGTCTTGCATTAAACCCACAAAAAGTCAAGAAGCAGCAATTGCCGCTTCTTGGAAACAATCTTATGAAAATTTTTCTTTTCTGCTTCTAACGGAATCGGGAATTTCTTTTTGCCCTGAAAAATCCGTACGATTTGGTCGCCGAGCGAAGCGAGGCGACATCTGAATCTTTGACATTTCCAATGTGGTGCGCCTTGTAGGGATCGAACCTACGGCCTTTCGAATGTGAATCGAACGCTCTACCACTGAGCTAAAGGCGCATAAAATTTGCAATAGAGTAAATGAAATATTTTACCGTCAAATTAACTATCTTTAAAAATTAATTATAAACAAAAAAGACGCCTTTTCAATCAGCGTCTTTTTTGTTTAAGCCAATTCCACGGTTGCTCCAACTTCCTCCAGTTTCTTTTTAAGCTCTTCTGCTTCTTCTTTTTTCAATCCTTGTTTTACCGGCTTAGGCGCGCCTTCAACTAAATCTTTAGCTTCTTTGAGCCCAAGGCCAGTGGCTTCCTTAACAGCTTTAATAACATTTATTTTCTGCTCTCCGACTGCTTTAAGAACAACGTCATATGAAGTTTTTTCTTCAGCAGAAGCGGCAGCGGCTCCGGCTCCAGAAGCCATAGGCATAGCGGCAGAAACGCCGAATTTTTCTTCCAATGCTTTAATTAATTCTGCCAACTCCACCACGGTTAATTTTTCAATTTTTTCAATTATATCGTTAAATTTTTCCATATATATAATCCCAATCTACTAATTTATCCGAATGCTTCAAATCTTGCAAATATAAGTTTATTAATAAGATTTGTAAATTCGGATGTTATTTGTATATTTGGATTGCTTTATTTTTCGACCGTTTGTTTTGATTTTTGATCCAGCACATATAAAAACATCTTCATGGGCGCGGAAAGCATGCCAGCCAATTGAGCGAGCAATACTTCTCGGGAAGGCAATTGACCGATTTTTTTAACCATATCGCCATCGCAAAAATTCTTGGCCAATAAATCATAGGCGCCTAAAATCTTGAAATTTTTACTTTTGGTTTCTTTGGAAAACTTATAAATAGGACCAGCAGCCTCGGAAATTTCGACAGGCGAAAATATCGCGCCAGCCTGTAAATCAAACTGTTCCGGAGTAAAATCATAACCGCTTTCATTCAAAATTATCCTTAATAATCTTTTTTTAAAAACTTTCATTTTAGCTCCAAAATTAAGAAGCGCTATCCTTAATTTTTTCAAATCTTCAACAGTAGTTCCGCTAAAATCAACAAAAAGCAAAACCTTGCTGTTTTTAAGCAATTTCTTTCCTTCTTCTATTTGCTGTTTTTTTTGCTCTTTTGTAAGCATATAATGTTCGCGAATAATGCTAATTTCAGCAATTAATTTTCGTTGTTAGCGATTACTTTAAATAAAAATGCGCCTATTTGCAGACGCACTTAAGAGAAACTAAATTTACCAGTTCCTCAACAGGATTTATCTCCGCTTTGCGGAGCACCTGTCTCCCGACGTTACGTCGGGAGATCCCTCGACGTAACGTCGGGAGATGGTCTGCGGAATTTTTATAATATTATCAGACTGATTTAAAAAGTCAATATCTTGGCCGATTTAAACGCTTTTCGTAAAATCAACGCTCTCTTTTTTAAATCTCTCTACTTCACTTTTAATAATTTCTTCAAGGTTAGCAACTTTTGCGCGCAAAAAATTCAATATTGCGGCTTCATCGTCAGATTTTTCTGCAAGTAATTTTTCAAGTTCATCCTTGTCTTTATCATTAAGCTCATCAAGCACTTTTATCAAAACTCCCTGGAAAATTATCCGTCCAATGCTCAAAAGCGCGCTTTCTTGCTCTTCTTGGGGCAAAGTATCAAGCCCTATTTCTTTAATTAAATTTTGTTTTAAAATATTGTCCATTTTTTCTGTAATTTATCTTCAATTTATTTTCGACCTTGATAAATCATTGATAATCAACGATTGCCGCTGATTTTGCTTTTTATTATCTGCTCAATCGTAAAAAATCCTTTATCGCTTTCAGAAATCCCCAAAGAATTTATTATTTCCGCCAAATTCTCATAATGCTTTTGTTTGCCCCAAGATAACCAGCTGCCCTTATTTTCCTCTAAAAATTTATCTACCTTGATTCCCTTAATCGCTTCATATTCATTGCCAGTTAGGCCTATTTTTCTTTCCAAAAACCCGAGATAAGCAGAATAAATTTGTCGGCTGTCTTCAAATTTTCTATTGCTCATCAGAGCATCTCTTATGTCTTTTAACCTATCTATTTCTTCCTCACTGCCAAGACCATTAGCTAAATTACCTTCCATGGCTTCAATGTCAGAATTATAAAGATTGACCAGTCTTTCTTTTTCCGCCAAATTCTGATTATTGAAATTTTCCAAGATTTTATCTAGGTTTTTTTCATTACTGATTTCCGTTACTTCTGATATTTCCGGCTTTTTCCAAACATAAGTCGATTCTCCCGCGTCTTTAATGTTAATTTCATTATTATCGCCAAGCAAAACCTCCACTCCCGGCTTTGCGATTCTTATTTCCGTTCCATCGACTTTAATATAACCCTGTTCAACAAGAAGCTGATTGGTTTGGCGATTTAAAACACTTTTTATTTTTTCGGCATTCGTCAGATCTTCCTGACTTAAACCGAATTTTTTAGGATCATCATAAAGCCGGTCTTCTAACTGCCGATAAACCGCATGCCAAACGCCCTCGCCCTGCTTAATGGTCGCCAAATCTGCTTGATGTCCGGCTCTTATTTCTGCCGAAATTTCTGCAACTTTGGTTTTGACGTCTGGGCTATAAGCTTCAGATAAAGGATGTTCAATTTCTACTCCAGATTCTACTTCGGGTTTTTTCCCCAGCAACCACTCTCCGGCAGTTAACTTAATCGAAGGCATTGCCTGCTCAAGCATATTCAAACCAATTGACGCGCCAGCGCCTGAAGCAATCATAGCTGCGGCTTTAATAATAAGTTTTTTTCTCTGTGCTCCGACTGATTCTTCTAATATCTTATGGTAATCATTTTCAACTTCAGCTAATTTTTCTACCGAGAATCCGGTTTTTAATTTGGAAATCGCTTTTTCTTTGTCAAAAGAGCCAAGTTTTGAATAAATCCAATCAACACCTTTGCCGACATACTGGCCAATGCCGACTGACAAAGCTCCTTTAACATATCTTTGTCCGGCAAACATAAGCGCAGCAGCCGGAACAGCAGAAAATCCGCCTGAAAGCGCCACAGCACCGGTAACCAAAGCAGTGGAAATTGCAATTCTGGTGTACTTGCCTTGATTCAAATACCAGTCCAGCATATTTCTGGCAATATTCTTTTCTTTGGGCGGAAATTGTTCAATCTGCTCTTTTTGCAAAACCAAGTTTTCATTAACCACTAATTCTTTAAAAACTGGCCACTTTTCGTATCTTTCCAATATTTTTGACAATTTTTCGCCGGAAACTCCTTTTCCCTCTAATCTTTGTTTTGCATTAGAAAGCAACTCTCTGCCGTACTTAATTTTTGATTCATCGTATTCCTCTTTCGATTGGCGCATTTTCAGTAATAAATCACTAATCCCAACACCTTCTTTTTTTGCTTCTTTTAATTTTTTATAAACCTCGAGATAAGCCGCTCTTTTTTCATTGACTAAGAAATTTTCCGCCTTTTTTTCTTTTTTATTTGCGCCTTCGGGGCTTTCAAAAAGCCCGTCTATTTCACTATCATCTAATGTAGCCGCTCTTGGCGCTTCCTTGGATTCTTCTGATGGTTCGAATATGACTTTTGGCTTGATTTTTTCTTTAATTTCTTCTCCGACTTCACCAATAACTTCAGCTTCTGGTAAGTCCTCTTCTCTGACTTCTCCAATCACTTCAGCTTCGGGCAAATCTTCTTCTCTGATTTCTTTTTCGGCAACAGAAGCCGGTTCAATAACTTTATTAATCCCGCTTTTTTCAATAACCGCGGATAGTTCTTCCGGCGCCTCGATAATTTTCGGCTTAACAGCCGTTTCTTTTTCTTTTTTTTCTGCCTTAATTTTTTCCTTTAATTCTATTTCGTCTCTCTTTTCTTTGGCTTTGTTAAATTCTTCCTGAAAAAAAGCGACTCTTTTTTCAAAATAATCTTTATTTTTATTCTTGCCGTTTTTTTGCGCTTCTTTAAGCTTTCTCTTGACTATCGCTAATTCATTGCCGAGCCTGTCTTTCTCCGAATAAACATAAGTTTTTTCTTTTTTTATTTTTGGTTTTTTATCAATTTTAACCGAAGATTTCTTTTTTAAATCTTTTTCTGATTTTTCGGAATTAGTTAATTGCTTTGATTCCAAATTTTCTTTTGTTTCTTCTATTTCTTCTTCTGCTTCCAGCGCGCCTTCTTCGATTTCAAATTGTTCTTGTTCCTCTTTTGATGAATTTTCTGCTTGAGCAATTGACTCTCCGGGCGCTTTAATTTTGATATCGCTTATTTTTTTATTATATGTCCCTTGCAACAACCCGCTGAATTTATTCCTTATTGATTTTACTTCTTTCAAAATATCGCCTTTAAATTCTCCGGCTTCAAAATTGTCTAATAATTGTTTCAGTTTTTGATCCAGCTTTACATAATATTTTCGGTCGCTTAACGTAAAAAAATTGCCGTCGCGCTCGTTTAAAACAATAAATTCGTCTTTTAAGCTGTCGATTTGGCTAAGTTGAAACTTTATTTTTGAAGATTCTTCGATTCCTTTTACTAATTCTTTTTTAGATGCCGCGGCACCCAAATCTTTTGGCTCTTTTTTTAATTCCGGCAATGACTTTTTAAAATCACGCAGAGCGTTTGATGTTTTTTCCAAGTCTTTTTCGGAAGCCTCTGCGCCGCCCAATTTAAACTTTTCAGACCTCATAATTTATGAATAATTATTACTGCTATATTTCAAAATATCCTTTAACTAAATTCTTTCGTGAAATTTCTTCAAGTTTTTCTTTGCCAAAATATTCAATGAAAATTTTGTTCCATAATGATTCCTGGTGATGATATAAGTATTTTTCCAGTTCTTTTTCCCTGATTAAAGACATAATGGAATCAACTAAATTGAAACTTACCAGAACTTCCACGCCGGTAGCGGTTTTAAAATAATCGCCTACCCAATCCAAGCCGCCCCAGAAATTAAAGTCAACAAAAACATCCTTAAAAATTTTATTAATATTGGTTAAGGCCTCCTCTGCCTGAACCCAATAAAGCGCCTCCGGAGAAACATGGGGCTCAAGCAATCGCCAGTCGTTTTCGTCGTATTTCGCCAAGTATCTTGGAAGAACCAGCCAGCGAAGCTTATCGGTTTCCGGAGGCCTTTTTTCAATGATTTCCACTTTCACAATGGAGCCTAAATTTTTTCCAAAATTTAACGGGTCATTGGCAAATTCCTTAAAAAGTTCGGAATAAGCCTTAACTTCATAAAAATAATGGAGCGCTAAAGAAAAAGCTCTGGTCACTTCCCCGAGCATGCCCAGCTCAATGGGCACTACGAAAATAAACCCCAATTCTTTCAAGTGGGAAATGTTTTGATATCTTTTTTTCAAAAAAGACTGGGCAACTCCGACCCACTTTTGAGTTAAAGATTTTATTTCTATTTCCCTTTCTTCAAAATCGCTGGGAGTCAAACCATCGTATTGTTTGACAAAAACTTCATTAAACCATTTCGGGTCTTCAAACAAGCGAATGGCAGCGTAAATTTCAAAAATATGTTCCCGGTCAATTAATTCATTAACATCGCGATAACCAAGATAGCTAATAACTTTTTGAGGCGGTTCTTTTTTAATTAAATCAACCGCTTTTTCTTTTTTTAAAAACAAACCTTTAAAAGGCGGCATTAATTGCCTGGTTTTTTCTAAAACTCCGTCAACGTCTTCTTTTAACATAAAAGACGGCTTGCCTAAGGCTTTAAACAATTGCAAATCATCTTGTCTGATTTTTTCTATTAAGGCGTTATAAATTTCTTCCGCTTTGATATTTTTATCCAGCTCTTTTAATTGAAGCCGATTTTTAATAAGAGCTTCGTTCTCTTCGATAATCTTGTCAAAAACATCGGTTTTACCGGTAAGCGCTTCGGCTTTATCTCTAATAACGGTAATGGTATTTTTATCAACCCTAAGAATTTTCGCAATTTTTTCTAAAGAAGTCATAATAGTGTTCGCGAATAATGCTAATCAACAGCAAATAATGCCGATGTATCTAACTCGCATTATTTAAAAAATTTTGCATTATTAGTAATTACTCTTTTATTAACGGCACAAAACTGAAACCAAAATACTCTTTTTGAGAATATTCATTTTTAGCCAGCTTGTCAATTACAACAATCGAATTATCAACCGGCGCGACTATTCGGCCGCCGATTTTTAATTGTTTTCGCCATTCGCCAGGCACATCGCCAGAACTAGCGGCTCCACAAATAATTTTATCATAAAACTCCGCAGGTTTATAGCCCTTAGAACCATCTGCCAAAATAACGCTAGTGATGCCTTTTTCAATAAAATTATACTTTGAAACATTCTTCTCGGCCATTTCTTTAAGCTCGGGAATGCGCTCTATAGCTATTACTTTTGGCGCCGGTTTTTCAGAATTAACAGAATTTTCTGCTTCTGAAATATCGTTTTTTTCAAGGATATTTTTATCGCTATCCTTATCTGCCAAATAAGATAAAATCGCCGTCTGCCAGCCGCTGCCTGCGCCAATTTCCAATATATGCTCTCCGGATTTAGGTCCTAAAAGCTCAATCATAAAAGCAACCGTTAAGGGTTGGGAAATGGTTTGGCCAAAACCGATGGGTAAAGGCGCATTAATATAAGCTTCGTTTTTATATTCTTCGGATACGAAATTAATTCTATCAACTGCCCTAAATGCTTCAATTATTTCCAGTGTTTTTAAATAACCATCCTGGATTAAAGAATCAATTAGATTTTCGTATTCCTGATTGACTATACTATTCATTAATACTATAATAATATAAATTGACTTAATTGCCAATTTTTTGAAATTTTAAAACTCAAAAAGGAGGTCTTAATGAAAGAAAGGGAAGAAAAAAAACAATTTCTTAAGCCTGAATTGGAAAAAAATAAAATATTGCCCAGCGCCAATAAACCGCGAGATAATTTGTGCCATTTTAGCAACTGCGCCGAAAAAAAGTGCAAGAGGCTTAGAAACGAAGGAAATATCTAGAACCCAAACAAAAAGGAACAAGAAAATGAATGATAAGAAAAATCTGCAAGGAAAAGATTGGACTATTAGATGGGAAAAAAGCAATAACGGCTCAGAAAAACACGACAGCGGAGAACAACACTGTTGTCAAGACGAAGCCATCAACATAGCCGATAAAATGCTTGCTAAGGGCTACGGAATAACAATAATAAAAAGAAAGGAGAAAAAATAAGAAAAAGGAATATCAAAAACCCCTTGATGTAATCAAGGGGTTTTATTTATTTTAAAATTTGCTAGAAAACCAAAAAAATTATTTTTCGCGTTTTGCGGGCCCACGAGGATTTGAACCTCGATCAACGGTTTTGGAGACCGTCATTCTGCCATTGAACTATAGGCCCATTTAAAAATTCCAAATATTTTATATTCGGGATTTTTATAAAGAAATTATACCTTGGCCTGTTTATGGGTTGTGCGCTTCTTGCACCACTTGCAATACTTTTGATATTCCAACTTCCGCTCTAAAGATTTTTTCTTGCGCGTATAATAATTATTTCTCTTGCAAATTGTACATTTAAGCTTTATTAAATTTTCTGAAAATTTTGATTTAGCCATAATCGTTGAAACTTTAAACAATTCCACCCCCGCGCCTATAAACTGCATAAAACTATGCAATTAAATGGCTTGCGCCATTCCTCACGCGCTCATAGGCACAGGGGTTTATTTTATTTTAAACATTAATATTAAAAAAACAATAGCTGATAATTAAATATAACTACATTTTGAGCCGATGGGGAGAATCGAACTCCCGACCTCTTTCTTACCATGAAAGCGTTCTGCCACTGAACTACATCGGCATAAATGGTGGCGTTCTGCCACTAAACTACTCTGGCATCTAACCGGGAGCCGGAGAGAGGAGTCGAACCTCCAACCGAAGTTTACCCCGTTAGATATGCCGATAAGCCGGCGGAGGGATTCGAACCCACGACCTACGGTTTACAAAACCGTTGCTCTGCCCCTGAGCTACGCCGGCATATCTAACGGGGCTTCGCAAAAGCATTGCTCTACCATTGAGCTACCCCGGCAACGCAAACAATCTTAACTTTTTTTTATTAATTCTTCAAGCTCTTCCAGCATTATTTTAGGTTCGCCTTTGCTAAAATATTCTCTGGCAGGATTTAATAATTCAATCAAATATTCGGCTACAAATTTTTTAAGGTCTTCTGGATGAAGTCCGCCACTTTTAAAAATTTTTTCCAATTCTTCAATCGAAAAAATTTCAAGATTTCCGCCGTGCTCCGCCTTCCGAGAAATTGTGATTTTATTTTCCCGGCTGAAAATTAAATATCTCGCCCAATCAATAATAGGATTAAATTCAATATCTTTCTCCGGACAATAAGCTTTTTTAATTTTTCTCAAAATATCTTCTTCGCTATCGTGAATAAAAATCGCGCTGTCCGGCTTAGATTTAGACATTTTCATCGATGTTTGCAAATCTTCGCCTGAAGCGCCGTTATTCGGCTTATTTAGCCCCAAGAGCAGATGATGATGCACTGCCACCGGTTTTATAATCTTATCGCCGATTTTAAGCGGAGAAAATTTCAATTGGTTTGCGACATCGCGTGCTATAACGTTGGCTTTTCGCTGGTCAAGACCGGCATGAGAAAAATTAAAGCCGCCGGCAAAAATATCTGCCACCTGCATTGCCGGATAAAGAAGTTTGGCAAAATCAACTTCTATCCCCTCGCGCCTGCCCATAATCGTTATGCTTCTTTGCATTCTTGCCAAACTCGTATTTTTGCTGACATCAATCAAGGTTTGCCAGTATAAATCGTTATTATGATAAAAATCCGAAGCTAAAATGAAATTTAAATCATTAGGATTGCCGCCTAAACATTTATAAGAAATTTTTAAGCCTTCTTCAAAATAACCAACCGCTGTTTTTTTTATCGCGTCGAGATTGCCGCCCAGCTTATCATTTATCCAGGTATGATAATCTGCCAAAAAAATATGCGTTTTAACTCCGGCATCGAAAAAATCTTTAACTTTTTGCATGCAAATCAATCCGGTGCCTAAATGAATTTTTCCGGAAATCTCTAAGCCGATATAATGCTTTAAAGGAGTATTTTGAGAAAACAAAAACTCCAGCTCATCGCTTTCAATAACCTCCTCGGTTAAACGGGATATTAAATTGATTTTTTCTTTTATATCCATATATTTATAAAAATCTTAGCAGATTCTAGGCTTAGGAGCAAACAAAAATCCCCCAAAGTGAGGGGGGATTTTTATTTTGTGCCATTTTACTAATTTGCCCTTTAAGATGTCCAGGGGGCAGGATTTGAACCTGCGAAGGGACATGCCCGCGGGTTTTACAGACCCGTGTAATTGACCGCTCTACCACCCCTGGATTTTAATTTACTATCTATATTATTATATTAAATATTTTTGATATTTTTCATCTTCTAATGATATTACATTCCTTGCGCTTATTTCTTGCCATTTTATTAAATAACAACGATTATCAGCGGTATAAATAAATAAATAATCAAAATCGTCATCTCTATATTTTTTAGCATAATTAAAACTTTGATTACCTCCAGTAATTCTAAGATTGGCGCAATGTGCTCCTCGACTACTTTTACCTGCAAATTTTATTTGTACTTTATTTAATTTTTTACCATCATCAAATACTAAATCATATCGCTTTCTATCTCCTAAGGGAAGTAAAACTTCATAGCCAAACGCTGTTAATTTAGCAATACATTGAGAAACGGCTAATGATCCTTTGTCTTTACTATTCATAACAACAGTCTACTACCCTGTTTAATTTTGTCAATTCTTATTTTAAAGTTGCCGTTCAGCCACCGCCGGATTAAATTAATTTTCTGGAGTTTTGTCAGTTTCACTTTGTTCCTCGATATTATCAAATAAAGCAGGTTTCTCGCCATTGCCGTTGGTTTTTTTTACTTTTTTAAGATGGTGAGTTACCAAATTATCCCACTTCATCAATATAAGCTTGATTTTTCTTAAAGCTTTTTCCAGCTGAGTGCTTAAAGTAACATCCAACCTTTCAAGCGGCAAAAAGGAAATCAATTTATCGATTTTGGCATAAGGCGTCCTTTCAAAGTCTTCTCTGATATCGCTAACTCTGGGCACTGCCCGGGCAATTAAATAAATCATCGCTCCGAGGCTAAACATTATAATGGTTTGAAGAATAAAGTTATACATGGAGTATTCACTAATAATGCGAATTTTTAGCGAATAACGCTAGTCGCATTATTAAATTTTATTAGTATTATTGTAATTACTATATTTCGTATCGGCAAAATCTTTCCACTTTGATATTTTCACCCAGTTTGGCGACTGTTTGTTTTATTAAGGATTCAATATTTAATGATTCGTCTTTGACATAATTTTGAGCCAATAATTCCTCGCTGTCCTTTGGATTCATTGCGGCAACATGCATTGCCAGATTATGGGCAAGTTCCTTAAATACGGGATTGCGCGCCACAAAATCAGTTTCACATCTAAGCTCAAGCAATACGCCGACTCTTTCGTTGTGGATATAAGACTGCAAAAGTCCGGCGCCGGTAGCCCGCTCGCTCTTTTTTTCAGCTTTAACTAAACCTCTTTCGTGAATGATAGTTATGGCTTTTTCAAGGTCGCCGCCTGCGTCTTCAAGCGCTTTTTTGCACTCCATCACGCCGGCGCTCGTAATATCCCTAAGTTTTTGAACTTGCTCTTTCATAAATTTAAATTATAAAACAATCTTAAAAAGATAAGCAAATCGATAACTGCCCTATTAATTATCAGAGGAAATTTTTCCCACTATTTTATTGATTATCCATTCAATGCTTGCTTTAGCGTGATCATTGGCTGGAATCGGATAATCAATCAAATCAGGGTTATCATCGCTATCAATAATTGCCACCACGGGAACTTTCATTCGGCGCGCTTCTCTAATCGCGGTATTGTGGCCTTTAATATCCAAATCAACGACAAACATTGCCTCCGGCACTCTGGTTAAATTTTCCAAACCTCCGAATAAAATTCTCATTTTTTCAATCTGCTTGTTAATGACTGACCTCTCTTTTTTTGTATATTTCTCGTATTCTCCTTTTGCCATGTCAGCCTGAATCTTCTTAAAATGTTCTACTCTTAAAGACAGAATTTTAAAGTTAGTAATCAATCCGCCAATCCAGCGATTTTTGACATAAGGCAAATCAAATTTTTTTGCCAAAACTTCGGCTACATCCCAAGCCGCGGGTTGCGTTGCCACAATAATAACCATTTTTTTATTTTTTATCTGCTGACTAAGAAACTCAGCGGCTGAATCGATAGCAGATAATGTTTTGGCTAAATCAATAATTTCCATGCCATTTCTGGCCAAAGCAATATAAGGCCTAAATTTAGGATTGGTTTTGCTGGTTTTGTGGCCGTACATTAAGCCGGCGCTCATCATTTCCTTAAGCACTTCAATATCCGCTTCAGACTCAATAACCTCGTTTTCCTTCAATTCCTCTTCAGCTACAATCATTTGAATTTTATTATTTTTTTCTTCTTTTTTCATAATAAAAATTGCCATTTACGGCATTAGTTATAATAGAAAATAATAATTGTCTTGTCAATAAACAAAAAGCGCCAAAGAATTTCTCTTGGCGCTAATTTAACTTTTTAAGACTTATCATTATCACCTATTCTTTGAGCAATACCACGTTCATTAAGAATTTTCCGCAATTGGCGCAAATTTTACGCGCTACTATATGTCCTTTCCCGCATTCATTTACAGAAATAAAAATACTGCAGATTCTTTTAATGTGATGGCAATAATTTTCGTCGCATCCGCATTCTTTCGTTTCAGTTTTTTTCACATCAGCCTCCTTAACTTTTTATAAGTTAGGTCAAGCTTATATAAAATGAGATTGGTTGCAATTGCTCATGGACTTTCAACTCCGTTGTTTTCTTTTGTTTTTTGCAATATTCCTTTCGATTGATACTTTATTTGATAAAAATTTTTTGCAATTAGAACAAAATACTCTAAACTTCATTTTTTCTGAAACAGGCATTCTTTGAAAATAATACGAATGTGAACACACAATCCTTATGATTCTTGTAATGCTCATACTAGCCTCCTTATTATATTTTCATGATCTTTATAAAATTTAATGCAATTTTTAAAAATTGTCAAATAAAAAATTCCCCCGCAAAGCGGGGGAATTTTTAAACTAACCAGCTAATTAGCTAACGAGCTAAATTAATACTCTCCCATCATTCCGCCCGGCATTCCAGGAGCGCCTTTTTCTTTTTTCTCCGGAATATCAGCTACCACTGCTTCGGTAATTAAAAGCATTGAAGCAATGGAAACCGCATTTTGCAATGCCGTGCGAGTGACTTTTGTCGGGTCAACAATGCCGGCTTTAATTAAATTCTCGTATTTGCCGGTTGAAGCATTAAAACCATAATCGTCTTTATTGGCTAAAACTTTATCCAATACTACCGCGCCGTTATAACCCGCGTTTTCAGCGATTTGCTTCACTGGCGCATAAAGACCTTCTAAAATAATTTTTGCTCCGACAATTTCCGCCAACTGATCTTTTTCAAATTTTTCTATAAGCTCTTTAACGCTTTCCGCGGCTCTTGCCAAAGCCACGCCGCCGCCGGCCACGATACCTTCTTCAATGGCCGCTTTAGTTGCCGAAACCGCGTCTTCAATTCTGTGCTGTTTTTCTTTTTGTTCCACTTCAGTGGGCGCGCCTACTTTAATCACCGCTACGCCGCCGGATAATTTTCCTAATCTTTCCTGAAGTTTTTCTTTATCAAACTCTGAATCAGTTTTTGCAAGCTGAGATTTTATTTGATTTACTCTTTTTTCAATTTCTTCTTTTGAACCTTTGCCGCCGACAATTGTAGTATTATCTTTGCTGGAAATAACGCGATGAGCCTGACCTAAAGAATTAATATCAACGCTTTCCAATTTTCTGCCTAAATCTTCGGAAATAAAATCCGCGCCAACAACCGTGGCAATATCTTCCAGCATTTCTTTTCTTCGGTCGCCGAAACCCGGAGTTTTTACCGCCAAAACATGAAAAACTCCTCTTAGTTTATTAACCACCAAGGTGGCCAAAGCTTCGCCTTCAACATCATCAGCAATAATTACCAGCTCTTTTTTACCGGCAGAAACTAATTTTTCTAAAATCGGCAAAAGTTCACTGATTGCGGAAATTTTCCGGTCAGTCACTAAAATATATGAATCCTCCAAAACAGATTCCATGCGCTCCGCGTTGGTAACCATATAAGGAGAAATATAACCGCGATCAAATTGCAAACCTTCCACCATTTCTTTTGACAAACCAATGGTATTCGACTGTTCTACGGTAACTACCCCGTCTTTGCCCACCTTATCAATAACATCCGCGATTAAATTGCCGATTTCTTCATCTCGAGCGGAAATAGTCGCCACTTGAGCGATTTCTTCTTTTGATGAAATGATTTGTGAGAGATTTTTTAAAGATTTCAAAGCTTCTTCATAAGCTTTTTGCATACCCTTCTGCATACCCACAACGTCAATTCCACTAGTAGCGTTTTTAAGGCCTTCGCTTATTAAAACTTGGGCAAGCAGAGTCGCGGTAGTGGTGCCGTCTCCAGCCACATCGTTAGTCTTAGAAGCTACTTCTTTAACAAGTTCCGCTCCGATATTTTCAATTTTATCTTCTAATTCAATTTCTTTGGCAATAGTTACTCCGTCATGAGTCACCATCGGCGCGCCATAGCCTTTTTCCAAAATTACTGCCCGGCCCTTAGGACCAAGCGTAATTTTTACCGCATCAGCCAATTTATCAACGCCTTTTTTTAGAGAAGTTCTCGCTTTTTCGCCGAATAATAATTGTTTTGCCATTTGTTTAAAATTTATTTTTTACTTTTTTATAATTTCTATTCAATTATCGCTAAAATATCTTCTTCTTCGGCCACTAAATATTTTTTACCTTCAATTTCAATCTCATCCGGCCCGTATTTTTTAAACAAAACTGTATCTCCTACTTTAACAGACATCGGCATTCTTTCGCCTTTATCGCTTAACTTTCCCGGACCAGCAGAAATAACCTTGCCCTTAATGGGCTTTTCACGCTCCGCAGTCTCGGGCAGAACAATTCCTGATTTAGTGGTTTTTTCTTCTTCAATAGGCTCGATGAAAAGGCGGTTGGAAAGAGGCTTGAGATTCATATCTACATATTTTATTTTTAAAAAAATTTTTGTCAAGCTTTGAAACGCTGACATGCCCGTTTTGAAATAAAATTCAAAACAGGCCAGCCCCGCAACAAACTTTATTTGTTGCGGGGCTTTTTTATTTTTAAAAATAAAATTTCTAGGATTTTTATAAACCTAAAAATTGACATTTTAGAAATATTTTCTTATTCTATTTTCAGCTTAATTTAAAACTTAAATAAGGAGACTGTTATGATCAAAGTAGAGCTGATAAACCACGGCGCAATAAACGACGCAAAACTCATATCTTTTTCTGCAAAAGGTTGTTATCAACCGGAAAAACCGATAATGGGAGAAACCATGGATATTGTCGGAAAATTATTCAAAACCGGCCACCACACCACGTTTCAACACGGTTATTTCACTTTCTGGATAGAAGACATTGCCATTTCAGATGTCACTTTCGGCCTGCATCTGGTAAACCCGTTTTACAATACGAGCCAGCGCTCCGGAAGATTCTGCGGAAAAATGTTTCAAAATCCCGATTACGAAGAAATTAGCAGTTATATCAAAACATACTGGCCCGAACTCGACGAAGAACAATTAACTCTAGCTATACATTTTGTCAGAGACGGCATAGTCATATACCAAAAAAATCTTTCTAAGGCCGTTGATTTCGCCAAAGAATTAATCAGGGAAGAAAGGCCTTTTGCCAGCGAAAAATATATAGACCAAAATGCGCCTAAGTTTGCCCAAGAGCAATTAAGAGTATTCATTCCGACAATATTTCCCACAGCTCTTACTTATACGGCTAATCTTTCCGCTATCATTGCAATGCACTGCTCCAGCTGGTCTCCGGCTTTAATAGATATCAGCCGAAAAATGATGGATGCCGTAATTTCGCTTTATCCGGAAACGCTGGAATTAAAGAAGATACTCGAGATTGTAAACGAAGTGAAGCATTCCTCTAAAAACCTCAAGTGGCTTCCGGCAGAAGATATTTTTCATTTAACCAGCGCTATCCGCTACAACCCTTCCGCAATTCTGTCGCCGAAAGACAAAGATTACAGTTCGAAATTCCGCGATGCAATAATTCCGCCTCCGGAATTCATGCACCCGATAGACTTATTGCACTTCCATCCGGCTTTTATGGAAAATTCTGTAAGTCGGCTGGAATCAGTTGTAAATATTTCCGTAGCAACAATGGGTCAAGATCAAAGGCATCGAATGATTTCCCGAGGCAAACCGAGATTTACCGGTGAATTTTATCTGCCACCGATTCCAAGAATGTGCGGTTTAACCGGCGAAGCGATTGCTTTAATAACAGCGTGGAAATGTCTCTTCAAACAATTGCCAAAATCTCTTGCTTTGGCGCTCGTGCCTTATGGAGCTATGGTTTCTTACAAAAAATCCGGCTCGCTTAACGCAGTAGCTCATGAATTAAACAAACGCCTCTGCTGGACTGCCCAAGAAGAGATATATCACTCCGCGCTTAATTTACGCAAAGAAATATCCGAAAAATGCGGAGCTGACTCGCCTCTGCTTGCGATATTTCCTCCCAGTTGCGTAAGAACCGGCAAATGCGGCGAAGGAGATAGATATTGCGGTAGAGATATGAAGAAAGATTGTTTTATTGAAAGAAAAATCTAATCCTAAATCTAAATCGTGCCCGTTTTGAGGTCAAACTTAATCGGGCATTTTTATTTAAAGTTATTTGACTTTTTGTAATATTAAAAATAAATTAAAAGCAGCTGATATTTAAAACTTAATAAAAAGAAAGCGGGAGGAAAAATGAAAAATCGTTTTGGCGCGTTGCCTGACACCGACATTAAATCTTTAATAAGGGCGGGCTTTATAAAGGGAGCCAGAGAAGAAAATATCAATCCGGCCTCATTAGATCTGGCTGTTTCTGAAGAAACTTACAGACTGGAAGGATTATTTTTGCCGAGAGCCGGAGAAAAAGTTAAAGACCTTTTAAAAGGCGCTGGCGCGAGCCCTCATGATCTTGAACAGCCTTTGGAACGCAACGTCACCTATTTAGCTAAACTTTATGAA
The DNA here is from genome assembly GCA_038078555.1 of Patescibacteria group bacterium. GTDB lineage: Bacteria > Patescibacteriota > Minisyncoccia > UBA6257 > UBA9933 > JBBTYQ01. Next base: position 51,156 of record JBBTYQ010000003.1, read on the forward strand.
ACTCTTGAATTGCCCCAAGGTATTTACGGCTACTGCAATCCAAAATCGTCAACCGGCAGAAATCACATTCACGCCCGGCTACTGGCTGACGGAGTGCCTCGCTACGACGCCTTAACACCTGCGGGTTATTGCGGAGAACTCTGGATAGCAATAACGCCGAAATCTTTTTCTATAAAAATAAGCAAAGGATTAACTTTAAACCAGCTAAGACTTTTTAACGGAGATACAAGGCTCGATGAGCTGGAAATTCAGATAGCGCTAAAAGCCAACGAGCTTCTTTGGGACTATCTGAAGAAAAAACCGATTTTTTATGAGGAGATAAAAATAAAAGACAATGACGGATCGCTGATTCTTACTCCTGACCTTAATTCGGAAATTGTCGGGTATGAATGCCGCGGCTCAAATAAAGTTCTGGATTTTTCCAAAAAAGAATTTTACCGAGCTGATGATTTCTTTGAGCCGATTTTTAAGAAAAATGATTGCATTTATCTTAAAGAGGGTGGCTTTTATATAATCTCCACCAAAGAAGCGGTAGTAGTGCCGCCTGAATTCGCCTGCGAAATGTGGCCAACAGACCACCGTAGCGGTGAATTCAGAGTGCATTACGCAGGATTCGTCGACCCTGGCTGGGGTTTTTTCAAAAACGGCGAAATTAAGGGAAATCCCCTAACTCTTGAAGTAAAAGCATACGAAGACTTAATCGTACGCGAAGGACAACCGATAGCTAAAATAAAGTTTGAGCGCATGATTAGCGCTCCGGAAAAACATTACGGCGAAAAACTTTATTCCAACTATACTCTTCAAAACGGCCCGACGCTTTCCAAACATTTTCTCAGAACTTAAACCTAAGGCGGCGCTCTTGCGCCGCTTTTTTTAATTATTTTTTCTGAAAACCTAAAAAAATAAATCAGCGAATAAATTTTCAATTGACTTTTTTGTTTTCTGGGGGCAAACTATTTAATAGTTGATTAATAACTTAATAAAAAGCCTGGGGAGGAAAAAATGAATAAAATTCTTGTTCTATTAAAAACTTTTTTTAAGAAAAAAAAGCTTAAAATAGTTTTAAGAAAAGAAAGAGGAACATGCCCTTTTTACGGATTTGCCCACGCATCCGGAACCACCAAGTTTTTTGACCAAGGCGGAAGCCAGTGCGCTCTTATCTTAAAAAGATATGTTTCTTGCAGAATGGAAGGCAAAAGCGATGTCCCGGATTGGAAAAAATGTCATCTTAATAGGGCGAGAAACCAGAAGACAGTAGAAGATATCATGCAATTTTCTACTATTTTCCCGCAAGAATTCATGCCCGAAAAAAACCATTCTTGGCCAGGCATGAAATTTAAAACATGGGTGCGCTATGTAATGAATAACAAAATTTAACCGATTGGGTTGCAATAGCAACCCAATTTTTTTAGCGCTTTATTGAATTTTGAAATATTATATAGAGTCATATTATTGACTTTTGTTTTAATTTTGTATATCCTATCCACTAATTACCAATAACTGATTAACTAAATTATTATGGGTGGCGTACCGGTAAAACATCATACGAAATCAAAAGTTGGGAGACGCAGGTCTCATTTAGCCTTGAAACCGGCTCAAATTCACGTTTGCCAAAACTGCCAAAATCCTATTGTTCCTCATCGATATTGCGCTAATTGCGGAAATTATAAAAATAAAATCGTTAAAGAACAGAAAATTAAAATAAAGAAGATATGAGAAAGAAGATATGAGAAAAGAGGCGCTTAAAACCTAGTTTCTCATTTCTGATTTTTCAATTCTAACTAATTGGCTACCCGGCATCTTGCTCGTTCCATCGTTCTCCAATCGCTTTACGAATGGGATTTTTATAATCAAAAAGAAGATCTGACAAAAGTCGTAGAGCGTAATATTAATGAATTTGGTTCGGGAATTGACGAGCCGGAATTCGTTTGGCGCATAGTTAAAGGCGTTATTGATAATATTGACCAAATTGATAAAATAATCGGCGCATCCGCGCCTCATTGGCCGATAAACCAAATTTCCATAGTCGACAGGAACATTCTGCGTATTGGAATTTTTGAACTGCTTTATGCAGACAAGGCGGAGGTGCCGGAAAAAGTTGCAATTAACGAAGCAATTGAGCTGGCAAAAAATTACGGGGGCCAGAATTCCAGAAAATTTATTAACGGAGTCTTGGGAACAATATATAAAGAAATGGCAGCAAAATAGAACTTCGAAATTGGAATTTATAATGTAGACATTTAATTTTTGCCTAAATCATAAATTCTAAATCCTAAGTTCTTTAATTTTAGTGGATTTATCAGTCTTAGAAAAAAAAATAAGCGTCCAGTTTAAAAATATCAACCTTCTTAAGGAGGCTCTTACTCACCGATCTTATCTTAATGAAAATTCTGCTTGGGGCTTGTCTAATAATGAACGGCTGGAATTTTTAGGCGATGCTATTTTAGAACTCATAGTTACCGAAGAGTTATTTAACCTTTACCCGAAATCAACAGAAGGAGAACTCACAAGCATCAGAGCCGCATTGGTTAATTATCAAATGCTCTCGGAAGCGGCAAAAAATATCGACCTTAATGAATTTATTTTGCTTTCCCGCGGAGAATCAAAAGACATGGGCAAAGCCCGAGATGTTATTTTAGCAAACGCTTTTGAAGCGCTCTTAGGCGCTATTTATTTGGACGGCGGATACAAATCAGCCGAAGCTTTTATAAAAAACCACTTAATAAAATACCTTGCTAAAATAATCGAAGAAAAACTTTACAAAGACCCGAAAAGTTTGCTTCAGGAAATAGCCCAGGAAAAATTCAAGGTAACTCCGACTTATTTGGTTATTTCAGAAAGCGGTCTGGATCACGCTAAAATTTTCAATATTGGTGTTTATTTTAGCGATAAGCTTATTGCCGAAGGCGAAGGTTCATCAAAGCAAGAAGCCGAAGTAGAAGCGGCAAGAAAAGCGCTGGAAAATAAAGATTTGCTTAAAAAATCTTAAATTCTTAATTTTCAAAATATGTTTCTAAAATCATTAGAGCTTAACGGATTCAAGTCATTTGCTTCCAAAACAACTTTGGAATTTCCTCGAGGAATTACCGCAATTGTCGGTCCAAACGGTTCTGGTAAATCAAATATTATCGACGCCATAAGATGGCTTTTAGGCGAACGAGAAGCAAAAAATTTAAGAGGCTCAAAAATTGAAAATCTTATTTTTGCCGGCACGCCCAAACGGCCGCGCACCGCCATGGCTCAAGTCGGTCTTTTTTTTGAAAATAATTCAAAACTAGCATCTTTTGATTTCAATGAAATTTCCGTGGTAAGGCGGGCTACTCGAGACGGCAATTCCCAATATTTTATCAATAAATCCGAAACCAGGTTGAAAGATTTGATAGATTTTTTCGCTCGCGCGCGCTTGGGTACCAAAGGATTAACAATCATAAATCAAGGTTCCAGCGATTTATTCGTCAAAGCAACGCCAGAAGAAAGGAAAACAATGATTGAAGAGGTGCTGGGACTAAGAGAGTTTCAAATAAAAAAATCGGAAGCAGAGCGAAAACTTGGCAATACAAATATTAATTTGGAAAAAGCCAAAGCGCTGGTTGAAGAAGTCATTCCCCGTTTGCGAATGCTTAAAAGACAAACTGCTAAGTGGGAAAAACGGCAAGATATCGAAAACGAGCTTCGCGAGCTGGAAAATAATTATTTTTCCAATAAATTCGGCGAAATTGAAATTGAAAGCCGAAAATTAGAGTCCCCGCTCAATGAATTGCTGAGCGCCTCAAAAATAAAATCAAACGAGTTAAAACAACTGGAAGAAGATATTAAAAAACTTGAAGAAAAATCCGAAAAATATAGTCTCAGAGAAATTAAGGAGAAAAAGAATCAATCCACGGAAAATCACCTTAAAATCCAAAAAGAACTTGCCCGAATTGAAGCCACATTGGAATTAATAAGCATACGAGAAACCGACGATAATATATTCGACAAAGAAGAACTTTTAATGCTTCTTAATGAAATCAAAAATGACCTTGAAGCAAATTCAAAAAATGAAAACGCTTCCCTGCTCCTTGAAACAGCAAAAAATTTGGTAGAAAAAATAAATAAATTTTTAAATCAGCCTAATATCCAAAAATCGGAAAAAATCAGAGAGTTAGAAGATTCTAAAAATCGCCTGCTTAAGGAAATCCAATCAACAGAAGCAGAGCTTAAACATCTGGAAGAGATAGAAAACAAAACAACCGATGAACTTGAAGGTTTTAATAAAAATTTTCAAAAAGCTTACGAGCTTCTTGAGGCGAAAAAAGAAGAGATTTCTAAATTGGAAAATCAAAAACAAAAAATTGCCTTTGAAAAAGAAAAGCTCGGTCTTAAATTTCAGGATATTAAAAATTACTGCTATCAGATTGGCCGTCAAATTGACGAATTTAAATCAATAATTCCCGAAGCAATGGAAAATCCTCTGGAAATTGAGAGAAAAATGCTTAAGCTTCGCGCTGAACTTTCGAGCATCGGCGAGATAGACCAATCCTTGATAAAAGAAGCGACTGAAACGGAAAACCACTATACTTTTTTGCTTAGCCAATCAGGCGATTTGGAAAAAGCAATTGAGGATTTAAAAAACCTGATTGAAGAGTTAAGGAAAAAAATCAATTTTGAATTTGATTCTTCTCTAAAACTTATAAATGACAAATTCGATGATTTCTTCCGGCTGATGTTTGAAGGCGGCCACGCCAAGCTTAAAATCCAAAGCTTAAAGCCTAAAATTCAAAATAACGAAGAGCCGGAAATTGAGGCTGATGAAAATGATAAGGCAGAAGAAAAAAATGAATTTTCCGCTGGTATTGATATCGAGCTTAATCTGCCAAAAAAACGCATTACTAGCTTAGAAATGCTTTCTGGCGGAGAAAAAAGCCTGGTTTCAATTGCCGCGCTTTTTGCTTTAATTTCGGTAAGTCCTCCGCCTTTTTTAGTGCTTGATGAAATTGACGCGCCTTTAGACGAAAAAAATTCAACAAGATTTGCCAATTTAATCAAAGAATTTTCGCATCAAACGCAATTTATCATAGTTACCCACAACCGATCGGTTATGGAATCAGCTAATGTGCTTTACGGCGTTACAATGAACGACGACGGCACCTCAAAAGTAATTTCTTTGAAACTTGACAACTAGGGACTGAAAACTGTAAACTAAAAACCATTATGTTAGCAATCAAGCTTAAAAGAATAGGTAAAAGAGGCCAAGCAAGCTTCAGAATAGTTGTTCAGGAAAAGCGCTCAAAATTGGGCGGACGCTATGTTGAAGATTTGGGCTGGCTTAATCCGCACAATAATAAATCAAGCATTAAAAAAGATCGGATAGAATATTGGATTAAAACCGGAGCGCAGCCGACTGATAGCGTTTATAATATGCTCGTAAAAAACAGCATTATTAAGGGTCCTAAAAAACCGGTTCATAAAATTTCTAAGAAAAAAATCGAGGGTCAAGCCAATAAACAACCAGAAACGCCAGTCGCTGCCTAACCGGCAAAACGGATTGACTTTTCTTAATTTTAAAGTTATTTTACCAATAATAAAAGGTCGATAGAAAATCAGATTTTATACAAAGAAATGGAAGCAAAAGATCAGGAATTTCTGGAATTTCTCGTCAAATCCATTGTTGATCATCCAGACGATGTCAAAGTTGATCGCAAAGTGGATGAGATGGGCGTTCTCCTTGTTCTTAATGTTCATCAAATGGACATGGGACAAGTGGTTGGAAAGCGCGGCTCAACAGCCCAATCAATCCGTTCGCTACTTCGAATTGTAGGCATCAAAAATAATGCTAGAGTCAATTTGAAAATTGCCGAACCGGAAGGATCCACCAGAAGAACAGAATCTGCAGTTGATAGAACTGTAGAAGACTTAAATCTTTAAACTCGCAAAAAACCCCGCACAAAAACGCGGGGTTTTAGATTGTATTTTAAACCTATGATATTTAATATCATCACGATATTTCCAAAAATGTTTTCCGGCCCAAATAGCTACTTGAACGAATCTATTTTAAAACGCGCCCAGAAAAAAAATCTTATTAAAATTAAAATCCATGATTTGCGCGACTTCACAACTGACAAACATAAAAAAGTCGATGACCGGCCTTATGGAGGCGGTCCGGGAATGGTTTTAAAAATCGAACCGCTTGCAAAAACGATTTTGTTTTTAAAATCGAAACTTAATCCGACAATCGGCGAAAAAAAATTAAAAGTCATTTTATTTTCTCCGGCTGGCCGGCAATTTGATAATAAAATAGCGGCTAAATTAGCAAAATACGACCAGCTTATTTTAATAGCCGGCCGCTACGAAGGCATCGACGAAAGGATAAAAAAAATTATTAGAGATCAAAAATTAGAAATTCAAGAATTGAGTATCGGTTCTTATGTTTTGACCGGCGGAGAAATTCCGGCTATGGTTTTAATCGACGCAGTGTCCCGTCAAATTCCAAAAGTTTTGGGTAAAACCGAATCGCTTGAGGAAAAACGGCTAGGCATCGGAATACCGACTTACACTAGACCGGAAATTTTTATTCATAAAGGGAAAAAATACAAAGTGCCTAAGATTTTATTATCGGGAAACGCTAAAAAAATAGAGGAATGGAGGAAAAAATATGAAAAAACCCCTGCTTAAAAGCAGGGGTTTTTTATTAATTAAAAAATATTCAGCAGCTATTCCTCGTCCTCTTCTTTTGGTTTTTCTATAGACATCGGCTCAATATCAGCCGCAACTCCGGAAATTCGCAAAACATCTTTATCTATTTTGCCTAATTCTTTATAAGCATTGTTGTACATGCCAACCGTGGTTCCCAAATGAACCCCTAATTTTTTCATATAGTTTTCATAACTGGACAAATGGCGTCCCAGTTCCTCCACTCTTTTTCTGATTTCCTTGGCAGATTCTTCAATTTGCAAAGCTTTCAACCCCTGAAGAACGGTTTGAAGATAAGCCAAAAAAGTGGTGGGCGAAACAATCATCACTTTTTTCTCGCCAGCCGCATATTGAATAAGATCGCGAGTGTTGCTTTTTACTGCGCCAATTTTATTAATCAGTAAATCATAATAAACCGCTTCTGAAGGAATAAACATAAAAGCAAACTCCATGGTGCCTTCCGCAGGCTTAATGTATTTTGAAGTTTCGTCTATCCTGCTTTTCAAATCATCTCTAAAAGCCGATTCAAATCTCACGCGCTCCGCCTCGTCTTTAGTTTCTAAAATACGGTTATAATTTTCCAAGGAAAATTTAGAATCAACCGGAATAATGCGTTCCTTGATAAAAATTGCCGCGTCAACAATTGTGCCGTCTTTAAATTCGTATTGCATCTGAAAAGTGCCTGGCGGCAAAACATTTTTAAGAACTGCCTCCAGATAATATTCGCCCAAAATTCCTCTTTGCTTGGGATTTTTTAAAATATCCTGAAGATTTTCCAATTGTTTGGCAATATCAACCACCTGTTTTTGCCCCTCGCCTACCCGAGTAAGCTCTGCGGTAATTTCTTTAATTATTCTTGAGCTTTCACCAAACTGATGCTGAAGCATCCGCGTTGATTGGTCCAGCTTTAAATCAAGAGTACGGCTGATTTCCTGAATCTGATTTTGAATCAAAAGAAATGGCTGATTATCGCCTTCAATTGCTTTCTGAAAACCTGATTTTCTAAAAAACAAAAAAATGGCTGCTATGCCAATTACTAAAATTGATAAGATAATAATTAAAAAAATTACTTCCATAATACTTCAAAAATATAAAATCCAAAAATTGCAAAAAATCCAAAAATCAAAACTCCGGATAACAACATTAAAATTTTGCCGGTTTTTTCCTGATTGGAACTAATTGGCAAAAATCTCGCTAAAATGCTTACTATAACTAATACTACTATCGATAAAATGCCTTTGCCTACCCAGTGATGATAAAAATTATTTTTCATCCAGTCTTTCAAGGGCAGATATAAATCCGCGGTAATGGTAATGGCAATAATAAATAATACGGCGGTAGTTGCTCCGATTATTATAGAATTAATAAGTTTTGTTTTTTTTAAAGTATCCATTTAAATTAAAACTATTTTTAAAATTCCTATTTTACAACCGCTCCGGAAATTGCCATGCCCATTAAAGTTATTGCCGTGCCGATAAATACAATTGTCGTGGCCAGCCAAATGCCGGCATTTTTTATTTTAGGCTGATTCTCAAAATCTTCGCCGAATAAATATACCACCAAAACCATTATCAGCGCCGCAAACGGCAAAAACAAGAAAACATGCTCTTTAACTTCCATTAAAATTGAATGAGCCCACGGATAAGGGCCGGCTTTAATAATCGGCTTAACTAATGCGCCGTAATAATATACATAATAATAGCCGCCGGTTATCCAAGACAATAAAAATCCGATCAGTCCCCAAAGCGAAGTTAGGCGGAGAAATTTAATTCTTTTAGAATCTAATTTCTTAATTAAAACAAATAAAACCGCGGAAAAAAGAATAATGCCTAGCATGCCCGAAAAAACATGGCTAATCAGCAAAAATTTAAATAATAAGCTCATACTTTTTGTATTTTTTCATGGATAAACTTTAGAACAAATGCCGTTATAACTATTGCCACAAAATAACCAAGCATAATAATCAAATACGAAATCTTATTGGAAAAAGGCAACTCGAAAAATTCTTCGGTTAATTTGCCCAAACCCGCTGCCCCATACCAAGAAACAAGAGAGATTGCGCCGCCCAGCCAAATGGGAATTTTTCTGGCATGCATTAATGATACGCCGAGCAAAAGAATTAAAATGGCGGAAAATTTCGCCAGAAGCACTGGATTATAAAAATATTCCGGACCTTTTAATTCCCAGCGCCAGCCAAGCATCATACCCAGACCGGTAAAAATTAAAATAATCAAACTTAAGCGCATTACCTTATATGTGATTTTGAGCTCTTTTGATTCTGATTCGTCAACTATGCCGTCTCTTATGGCTTTAAGGTAAAAAATTTCCGCCAAAGTAGCGGCGCCCACTCCGGAAATCGCAGTTAAAATATGCAATCCCTTATTGATAAAGAAAAACAATTCCATCTTTATAATTATATTAAAATCATGTTAAGATGGCAAATACAGATGCCTCTGCCTCGAGAATACTATTATTTGAATATCGGCCAAGCCGCTGACCTGGAAAATCCCAGAGAACGCAAAATATACCGCACTCTGGAAATGATTCCGGGATTTTTAGCTTGGGCGACTCTTTTGGGCGTTATTGGATTATCTTATTTCTCTCCGCTTATTACGGCTTTTTTTATAATTGTTTTTGACACTTATTGGCTATTAAAAACCATTTATCTCAGCCTTCATTTGCGCATGGCTTTTAAAAAAATACAGCAAAATTTAAAAATTGATTGGCTCCGACGCCTCAATGAATTATCATCGGGGGTTGGAGCTTCGACCTTCGACACTTCGCTCAAAGCGTCGGAGCTACAAAACCACGACTGGAAAGATATATATCATTTGATACTTTTGCCTTTTTATAAAGAAGATTATGAAACTATTTATCAATCCATAGCCAGCTTGGAGCAAGCTAATTATTCAAAAAACAAAATGATAATTGTTTTGGCGGCCGAAGAAAGAGCCGGAAATTCTGTTTTAGAAATTGCCGAAAAAATTAAAAATGAATTTGGAGATAAGTTTTTTCAATTTTTAATAACTATCCATCCTCAAAATTTAACCGGAGAAATTCCGGGCAAAGGTTCAAATATCGCCTGGGCCGGTAAAAAAGCCAAAGAAAAAATAATCGATACTCTTAAAATTTCTTATGACAAAATCATTGTTTCGGCTTTCGACATTGACACGATAATTTATCCTGATTATTTTAGCCGCCTGACTTATGTTTATTTAAACACTAAAAATCCTCAAAATTACAGCTATCAGCCGGTGCCTTATTACATTAATAACATCTGGCAAACACCGGCGCTCGCCCGAGTAGTGGCGTTTTCCGCCACTTTTTGGCATAGTCTCCAGCAAGAACGGGCGGAGCGACTAACTACTTTTTCGTCTCATTCAATGCCGTTTCAGGCTTTAGTTAATGTAAATTTTTGGCAGAAAAATATGGTTAGCGAAGACTCGAGAATTTTCTGGCAATGTTTGTTAAGGCATAACGGAAATTACGGCGTAGTGCCGCTTTATTATCCGGTAAAAATGGATGCTAATACGGCGCCGACTTTCTGGCAAACAATGAAAAATTTATACAAACAGCAAAGGCGCTGGGGCTGGGGAGTCGAAAATATCCCTTATATTCTTTTTGGCTTCTGGAAAAATAAAGAAATTTCAGTTCGACAAAAATGGTATTTTTCCTGGATCTACATTGAGGGCTTTTGGTCGTGGTCAACCAACGCTTTGATAATTTTTATGCTCGGCTGGTTGCCGATAATTTTAGGCGGAGAATATTTCCGGCAGACTATTTTGGCTTATAACCTGCCGCAAATTACTCGGTGGCTGATGACACTTTCCGCCATTGGTATTATCACTTCAGCTTATTTGACAATGGTAATTTTACCGCCTAAGCCTAATGAATACGGAAAACGCAAATACTTACTGATGATTATTCAGTGGCCTTTGCTTTTGGTAACAATGATTATTTTCGGCGCTTTTCCCGGCTTGGAAGCTCAAACTCGCTTGATGCTTTCCGGAAAATCAAGACTGGGATTCTGGGTTACACCTAAACAAAACCTTAAGATATAATTAATTTTATTTATTTAATAAAAATTCGCCATTGTTTATCTAATAAATTTTTAGTGAGTTTTAAAAATCTCCAATTAAAAAGAGCGGCACAGACCGCTCTTTTATATCTCTTATATCTCTTTAAATATTTTAAAAAATCTCAAAAAATCTATCAATATTCCCGAACCATAACAAATCCTGAACCACCATTACCACCAGTATCAGGCCCAACGCTACCTCCGCCACCACTACCACGACTACCGTTACCACCAATTCTATTTCCACCTACTACTCCCCCAGAACCACCACTAATACCACTTCCACTAGGACCACCAGAACTATTGCCGTTATTGACCCATCTACCATTAAAATAATCATAATACCTACCGCCTGCTCCAGAACCACCATTAGACCCATTAAAAGCATTAGGCCCCGAAAAAGACCCTCCTATTCCGGGATAATTATAACTCCGTCCACCAGCACCTCCGGTTGCAACTACAAAACTGCCAAAAGATGAACTTCCTCCATTGCCGCCTGAAATATTCCAAACTGCAGAACCTGCACCACCAGTACCTACTGTAACAGGTACCGAGGATATACTTGAAACATCAATAATCCCCTCTACGTATCCGCCCCCGCCACCGCCACTTCCTACGCCACCTTGATAACTACCGCCGCCTCCGCCTCCGCCAGCTACCTGAACATAAACTGTATTCACCCCAGATGGTTTTGTCCATGTTCCACTCGCTTGAAAAAGCTTCATATTTCCCGCGCTTCCACCTCCTCCCCCGCCAATACATCCATTAACATCACAAATTGTGCCTGATGCTTTTATGTTTCCTGTTACATCTAATTTTTCTGACGGACTTGCTACTCCGATTCCCACGTTACCGTCAAAAATAGCATTGGAATAAGCTCTAAAAGCTCCGCCTATGCCTAAAGAACCGGCTTTATACTGAACACCGGAACCAGTGTTAATCGGAGCGTCGCAACCAGGATTTCCAACAATGCAAATGGGCGGAGTTGATACAGGCGGAGTCCAATCAGCGTAGACAAAAGCAATACCGATGAATAAACTCAATATAATGACTGATGAGATTTGAAGAAGATTTATTTTTTTCATTTTTTTTAAATTATAATTAGCGACTTTTTGTTTTAAATTATTGTAATTGTTTGAATTTATCCAGCTCTTCAAGTTGTTTCTGAATTTCTTCTTGAGTCAACGGTTTAGCGCTGGTTTTTTTGCGATATGCGTCTATAGAATTAAACTGTTTATTTAATTCTGTTTCTGAAAGCGGTTGAGCGCTGGTACTGAATTCTTTTCTCAATTTATCAATTTCACTTAATTGCCCTTCTATTATTTCTTGCTTCTGAATTTCCAAAGAAGGCGCGCCTGTCGGCTGAAAATCTGTTTGTGCAATATATTTATAATAATTGTACCAGCCTATTATCGCAATAGCCAGCAAAACGACAGCCACTAATCCGGCTATTATAACTAAAATGATTTTCTTATTTCCAGCTATCAATTCTTCTAACATAATAATTATATTTTTTAATATTTTGTTTTATCTTGACGGAACTTCAATCCTGTCGCCTGGCGCAACCGGAGGAGGCGGCGGTGGTAACGGTAAGCTTGATATTGTTTTTACAACATTAGAAAAATTCAGCCAACCAACAACGTCAGCTCCCCAAGCCCAACCGCCGTAAGAAGTGCCGGCGCCAAGAGAATCATCTATTTTATTACTAATAAGCTTAGCATCAGTAATTTTAATCCAGCCGTTCCAATCGCCCCGCTCCAAGTTATTTTTTAATGCGCCGCTGCAACCAGACGCAAAAACATTACACGCCCTTAGCCAGCCGGAAATATCGCCGGTAGCAACATCAATAACAACCGGAGTGTTTGGGTTTTCCGGATAAGGACCAACCGGATTAAAATTAATCCAGCCAATATTGGAAGACCAAGCATAACCTCTTAACTCTTCTTTGCCTCCTGATGCAGGAACAATACTTACTTTATAATCCGAACTAGCGCAAACTCCCCTGTCTTCACAGTTAACGCTTACCCAGCCGATATTAGAAGACCACATCCAACCACTCAAAACATTGCCACTAACTTGAGCTTCAGCAGAATAAAAATTTTCAAATCCGTAAAAATAAGTAGCTCCGGCTAAAAGCAAAAATATTGTCACGAAGATAATAAATTTAGGTAATTGTTTCATTAGTTTTAATTATAGCATTAATAGAAAAAGAATGGCGTTGTTTCTGTGGATAACCGAGTTATCTCGGAATAATTTCTATCAAACCGCCTGGCGGGCCAACTGGTGGCGGCGGTGGTGGCGGCAGTATAATAATATAGTTTCCGGAAAAAGTGATTATTCCGCCACCGGATAAAGTCTGAGAAATTGAAACTGGAGTATTATAGCCAGCCACACTATTCCATGTGATGGTATAAACGCCGAGTGGCATACTGGGATAAGAAGCAGAAACGCCTGAACCGGTTCTAGTGGAAGGTCCGGTGATTGTCCAGGAGGCGGCAGAAATATTGGCGGAAACATTGACCGTACCTAAAACTGGCGGAGGAGGAGGTATAAAAATATAATTTCCGGTAAAAGTAATCGTTCCACTACCGGATAAAGTCTGAGAAATTGAAACTGGAGTATTATAGCCAGCCACACTATTCCATGTGATGGTATAAACGCCGAGTGGCATACTGGGATAAGAAGCAGAAACGCCTGAACCGGTTCTAGTGGAAGGTCCGGTGATTGTCCAGGAGGCGGCAGAAATATTGGCGGAAACATTGACCGTACCTAAAACTGGCGGAGGAGAAATGATATTAACACTACAATTCGCCGTTATATTGGTTAAAGTTTTAGCAACACTAGAAAAAAGTACCGAAGCGTTTTTGATCCCGGAAGTGCTATAAATTTTATTAACAGATTGAGTATTGCCATTAAGACCATCAGTACCTGACCAAGTATATCCCCTCACTGGTATCATTGCATTAGCGGTCCAAGTGACATTTTGGCCAATATTAGCAGTGGCACT
>JBBTYQ010000004.1:0-16044 GCA_038078555.1 Patescibacteria group bacterium
TTCGGATTGAGGGCTGAAACTCGCCCTCATGAAGCCGGAATCGCTAGTAATCGCGGATCAGCTATGCCGCGGTGAATACGTTCTCGGGTCCTGTACTCACCGCCCGTCAAGTCAGGGGAGCCGGGAGTAGATGAAGTCTCGTTTTAACGGGGTCAGTCTAAGCTCGGTGACACGGACTAAGTCGTAACAAGGCACGCGTAGCGGAAGCTGTGCGTGGAACAATTAAATTACAAAAATTTGTCGATATTCCCGTTCAACGGGAAGAGGGTGTTGGTCGTTAAGCCCTAAGTGACGACTATCAGCGTTTGCTGATTTTTGGGACAACTAAAAAGTTTTGATAAAATTAAGTTTTTAAAAACCGCCGTAAGGCGGTTTTTATATTAATAATTGCGTTTTAAGCTGATTTGATTTATTATTTTTATAAGTCCTGACAAGATAAGGATTGTTTTAATTCTATAAAATTACTTTGTTTGGCGCGCGAAAGATAATTTTAATTCTAGTTATTAATGGATAACACAAAAAAAATACTTCTCGTGGAGGACGATCCATTTTTGTCGTCTTTGCTAAAAAACCGGCTTCAAAAAGAAGGATTGGAAGTGATTTTGGCAAAAGACGGAGAAGAAGGCATAAATTTTTTAAAAACTACCAAGCCCAATTTGGTGCTTTTGGATATTATTTTGCCGAAAAAATCGGGTTTTGAGGTAATGGAGACTTTGCGTTCCGACCCTGAGCTTCAAGGCAATAGCGCGCCGGTAATTATTATTTCCAACCTTGGCCAGCAAGAAGATATCGCCAAAGGCAGGCAATTAGGCGCGGTGGAATATTATATTAAAGCGAAAATTTCCATAGACGATTTGGTGTCAAAGGTAAAAGGATTTTTGAAATAATCAATTGATTTATCCACAGGCTGTTTTGGAAAATATTTTGAAATAAGGTATAATTACAGCAAGTAATTAAATTTGAAAAGGTCGAAGAAATTAGTAATCGCTAATAATGCGAATAAAATTATTAGCATTATTTATTTAAAATTCGCAATATTTGTGAATATTCTATGAAAAAAGGTTTTACATTATTAGAGCTTTTGATTGTTATCGGTATTTTGGCTATTTTAGCCACAGCCGCGACAATAGTTTTAAATCCGGCAGAATTATTAAGACAAGCAAGAGACACTCAAAGAATAGCTGATTTAGATGCAGTAAAAGCCGCTATTTCTTTGTATCTTACCGATGTTACTTCGCCAGCTCTTGGTACTACTACTAATTGTTATGTTAATCCGGCGGGTGTGGCAGCTAACTGCGCTACTAGACATGCAGGAAAAACCACTACTATTATTGCAGGCAGAGCTGTAGATGGCACTGGATGGGTTCCAGTCAATTTAGGCTCAATTTCTACTGGCGCTCCTTTGGCTGTTTACCCAGTTGATCCAACTAACAGCGCAACTGTTTTTTATAGCTATTCCAATACCGCAACAACTATTGAATTAAATGCGGATTTGGAGGCTGCTAAATATATTCAAGGCGGAGCTAATGATAAAGAAAGCACAGACGGAGGAACTATGGCTGGTATTTACGAGGTAGGCACTGAACCGGGACTGGATATTTAGGATGTAATCTGAAATTTTTACAGAAATAAAAAGAACCTCGTTTTGCGGGGTTCTTTTTATTTTTTGGAAAGTATTTTAAATAATGTATAATCATAATAAGCAATTAAATTTGAAAAGATTGCAGGGAGTAATTACTAATAATGCAAATTTTTTTCAAATAATGCGAATTTAATTTATTGGCATTATTTGTTTTAATTAGCATTATTCGCGAACACTAATGAAAAAAGGTTTTACATTATTAGAGCTTTTAATCGTTATCGGTATTTTGGCTATTTTAGCCACAGCCGCGACGATAGTTTTAAATCCGGCAGAATTATTAAGACAGGCAAGAGACACTCAAAGAATAGCTGATTTAGACGCAGTAAAAGCCGCTATTTCTTTGTATCTTACCGATGTTACTTCGCCGGATCTTGGCAATGTTCTTAATTGTTATGTTAATATTGTGGGCGTAGTATTTAACTGCGACGGCAGACACGCGGGGAAAACCACTACTTATATAGCAAGTAGAGCTGTAGATGGCACTGGATGGGTGCCTGTTAATTTAAATTCTGTTTCTACTGGCGCTCCTTTGGCTGTTTATCCGATTGACCCTAGGAATACTTTTGTCTGGTATTACAGTTATGCCAATACCGCAACGACTTTTGAATTAAATGCGGATTTGGAGGCCGCTAAATACGTTCAAGGAGGGACCAATGATAAAGAAGATACAGATGGAGGAGATATAAACCATGTTTACGAAGTCGGCACTGAACTGGATATTGTATTATAAGTTAGATTTTTTATTAGAGAGAACCCCGCAATGCGGGGTTCTCTTAATTTCTTTTATTCGTTCGGAGCGCCGAGAATCCCCGCCTACGCCAAGGCTTCGGCGGGCAGGGAACTCGAGCTTCATGCTCCTTTATCCCGTTAGAAATTCAGCAATCGGGCTGCTGGGAATTGAACCCAGTCCTCATGTTCCCAAAACATGTATACTGCCGGTATACTACAGCCCGCGCATTGAAATTTTAGCCAAAAACCAATAGAATGTAAATGATTTTGTCCCCGCTCCGACGCTTTTCGTGAGAGGTCGGAGCTGATAGAATAAGCGTTATGTCTGGAGTTGTTTATATTTTAAAAGACGAAGAAGGTAGATTTTATGTCGGTAGTACTGATAATTTAGAGCGCAGATTAAACCAACATAGATTAGGACATACACAAACCACTCGGAATATGAAGGGGCCAAAATTAGTTTTCTCACAAGAATATGATAATTTAGAACAAGCAAGAAAAATTGAAAAGCGAATAAAAAAATTAAAGCGGAAAGATTATATTGTAAAAATAATAGACGATGGTTATATAAGAATAAATTAATATTTGATTTTGTCCCCGTAGTTCAACGGATAGAACGACTCCCTTCTAAGGAGTAGATCGAGGTTCGATTCCTCGCGGGGACACAAGGATATTGTATAGATATTGCATAATTGAACTATCGGTGCATACTTTAAAGTAATTAAGCTTGTTCAATTATGAGAAATGACAGAAACGAAGCTTTAAAGTTACGACTTAGCGGTAAAAGCTACAGTGAGATTACGAAAATTTTAAGTATACCCAAATCCACTCTTTCGGGTTGGTTTTCTGGGTTAGAATTATCAGAAAAAAATAAAGAGAAAATTTTAGAAAAAGCAAGAAAAAAATCTTTAGAAGGTTTATTAAAAAGAAACAAAAATCAAACCGCTTTAGCGATTAAAAGAAAAATAGATATACAATCAAAAGCGGTAAAAGAAATTGATAGTATTTCCAAAAAAAATCTTTTATTCGTTGGAATAACTCTTTATTGGGCAGAAGGTTATAAAAGATCGATATTTAAAAATGGACGGGAATTAACCCATCATCCCGTAAGTTTAACTAATTCCGATCCTGATTTAATAAAAATTTATTTAAGATTCTTAAGAGAAGTATGCAATATTCCGGAGAATAAAATAAACGCGGATATTCGTATATTTGAACATCAGAATGCTGATAATCTTTTAAAATATTGGGGGGAAATAACCGGAATTAAGAAAGAAAAATTTGGCAAAGTATATTATGGAATTAGTAAATCAAGTTTAGGTAAAAAACCGTTTAATCGCTTGCAATACGGTACAATTCAGATTAGAGTAAATGATACGAAGTTTTTCCATAGAATAATGGGATGGATAGAAGGAATAAAGAAATTTAAAAAATAAATATGCCGCGGTAGCTCAGTGGTAGAGCGCAGCCCTAAAATCTTTGGGGCCTCATTGCGTAAGCAACGTTGAATAACTGGGTGAATTCGGGGAAAGCTTTATATGTATTATAAATAAAGACAATCCCGAGCCAAGTCCGCCAACCGGCGGAAAGGTGTAGAGACTATCCCGAAAGGGAGTACTATCCTATTTAAAATGGGATGGGAAGCGCCCAGCTCCTGTTTTTAACAGGATGATGATATAGTCCAAAATAGCTTCGGAAGAGGCTGGCGTCGGGTGTTCGATTCACCCCCGCGGCACAAATTTAAAGAAATTATAGATGGCGTCCCGCATTGTGGGGTTCACCTCCGCGGCACAAATTAAAAAATAGTCCGGATTATTAGGACTATTTTTTAATAACTAATATTTCTTCTGCCGCTTTTTCAAAAACATTATTTAAAATTTCTGAATCTTTTCTGCTGATTTTTTTAAGGACAAAATCTAAAGCTTTTTTTCTTATTTTTTCCGGCGGCCTGATGCCTATTCTTAATCGGTAAAAATTTTTAGTTTTAAGCGTTTTAATTATTGATTCAATTCCGTTGTGTCCAGCAGAATTTCTGTTAAAAGAAATTTTATATTTACCCAATTCAATATCAGAATCATCATGAACAATTAGTATTTTTTCGGGCTTAGCGCCGGTTTTTTTAATTGTTTTTGCAACAAATTTTCCTGATTCATTCATATAAACATCGCTTTTTAACGCTTGATATCCGATAGCTCCGACGCTTTGGTCGGAGTCCCGATTCTTTGGCGTCGGGGCTGACGGTTGACGGTCGTTAAAGTAGTCAATAAACAAAAAACCGGCATTATGAAATGTTTTTGCGTATTCCTTGCCCGGATTGCCCAAACCGATAATAATAGGAAACTTGATTTGCATATTTTTTTATTATAAAATAACTATTGAAAATAGGGAAATATAAATAAATGAAGGCTTTTCTTTATACAATTTGGGAAATCATAGAAGTTGGCGTGGTGGCGGTGGCAGCGGTTTTGGTAATCCGTTATTTTTTAGTTCAGCCGTTTTTGGTAAGCGGCGCTTCTATGGAGCCGAATTTTAAAAACGGCGATTATCTATTAATTGACGAGATTTCTTATAGGCTTAAAGAGCCGGAAAGGGGAGAAGTGATTGTTTTCCACTACCCCAATGATAAGAGCTTTTATTATATAAAAAGAATTATTGGCTTGCCCGGAGAGACAGTGGAAATAAAAGACGGAAAAATTACTATTTTAAACAGCGAATATTCCAAGGGATTTACGCTGTCGGAAGAATATTTGCCGATGGGAGGCATTACTTCAAGCGGAAAGGAAAGATTTGTTTTAAACGAAAGCGAATATTTTGTTTTGGGAGATAATAGGAATTTCAGTTTTGATTCCAGGGGATGGGGCTCGCTTAAAGAAAGCGAAATAATCGGCTTAGTTCGTTTAAGGCTTTGGCCCATTAATAAAGTAATGGCTTTTGAAAGACCGGCATATTAATTTGCAATAATCGGTTATAAATATAAAATGCATCGTTTTTATAATTTGCGACATGAGTTTGATTTGTTAATTTCGGATAAAAAATGAAAAAAAAATTAATTAAAATAGACAAGAAAAAAGGAAAAATGTTGTTTCAATCTCCGAAGGGCATGCATGATATTTTGCCTGAAGACCAATTCTATTGGGAAAAAATAAGAAAAAGCACAAGTAAAATTTCCGAATCTTTCAATTTTTTGAGAATCGATACTCCTGTCGTAGAAACTGCGGAAGTTTTTGAACGAAGCGGGAAGGCAACGGATATTGTGGAAAAACAAATGTATTTTGTGAAAACCAAAGGCGGCGATAAATTGGTTTTGCGGCCAGAAGAAACAGCGCCGATAATGCGCTCCTACATTCAACACAACTTATCAAAATTATCCAGACCATTAAAGCTTTATTATTTTGGTCCGATGTTTCGATATGAACAGCCCCAATTCGGCCGTTTCCGGCAATTTTATCAAGCAGGTTTTGAAATTTTGGGCGGCGATGATGACCCGATTTACGATGCTCAAGCGATTTTGACAACCCTTCGATTAATTGAGGAATTAAAAATAAAAAATTTATCGATTCAAATAAATAGCATCGGTTGCAAGCAATGCCGGCCGGGTTACGTTAAAAAACTACAGGAATTTTATAAAGATAAAAAAGATGAAATTTGCAAAGATTGCCGGAAACGTATGATAAACAATCCCTTGCGTTTGCTTGATTGTAAAAATGAAAAATGCGGCATTATAAAATTGGAGGCACCAATTATTCTTGACAGGCTTTGCGCTGGCTGTAAAAGCCACCTTAAATCAGTTTTGGAATACCTTGACGAGCTTTCATTGTTTTACAGCTTAAATCCATATTTAGTAAGAGGTTTGGATTATTACAACCGGACTGTTTTTGAGATATTTATTGATAAAACTCAAGTATCGGGAGCAGATGTTTCTCAAAAAGAAGAACAAGGTAAAAAAGATAAAAATCGCCAATTAACGGCGCTTCCAATCGGTTTAGCTTTGGCGGCCGGCGGCCGTTATGATTATTTAGCAGAAATGCTTGGAGGAGGAAAGCTTTCGGCAGTTGGCGGAAGTGTTGGCGTTGAACGCTTAATTGAAGTTATGAAGGCACAAGGACTGGGCGGAATTATTAAACCCGAGCCTCAAGTTTTTATTGTGCACATAGGAGAAGAAGCTAAAAAGAAAAGTTTGAATATTTTTGAAAATTTGCGCCAGGCTGGCATAAAAGTTACAGAATCATTCGGAAAAGAATCTTTGAAATCTCAATTGAGAGTGGCTGACAAAGTAAAATCATTTTTATCCTTAATTTTAGGCCAAAGGGAGGTTTTTGAAGAGACGGTTATTATTAGAAATATGAGAACAGGAACTCAAGAAACAGTACCGATTAAAAAAGTTGTGGAAGAGGTGAAAAAAAGGCTGAAATAATCCAATAATTTAAAAATCGATTATTAAAGTGGATTGTATTTTTTGTAAAATTATAAAAAAAGAAATCGCGTCAGAGGTCATTTTTGAAGACGAGAATATGATGGTTTTTAAAGACATAAGGCCTTCAGCGCCAATTCATTATTTAGTGGTACCCAAGGAACATATAAATTCAATTGCCGATTTAAAAGAAGAACACCGGGATATTACAGCAAAGCTTATTTTTGCAGCGAAAGATATTGCTGAAAAATTAAACTTAAAAGGCTATAAATTGGTTTTCAACGTGGGCAAGGAAGGCGGGCAAATAATAGACCACCTGCATCTTCATCTTTTAGGGGGCTGGAGCAACCAAGAAGACATCGATAAAATGCCTCATCCGGGACTGGACAAATAAACAAGTAATCTATTATACTATTATACTAATTAAGGCTAACTATGATTGAAATTAAAAGAAAAGACGGAGAATCAATAAGCGCGTTTTTATTCAGATTTTCCAAAAAAATCAAACAAAGCGGCGTGTTGCGCGAAGCTAAAAAGCGCAGATATAGAGATAGGAAAATAAGCAAGACAAAGAGAAAAGTTTCCGCTCTGCACAGGGAAAGCAAAAGGAAGGAATTTGAGAAGGCGAGAAAAATGGAGGTGTCATAAAACGCCTCTATTTTATTACCTTTAAAATAAAAAATTTAAATAATATTTTATATTTTATGTCTCTTGAAGAGCGCATAAATTACGATCTTAAAGAATTTTTAAAATCCGGCAAAAGTTTTGAGACCGGAGTTTTGCGCATGGTTTTTTCAGTGTTTCAGAATAAAAAAATTGAAAAGAGGGGCAAAGGGCAAGCGCCAGAATTATTCGACGAAGAAGCGGTTGAAATTTTATTGCGAGAGGCTAAAAAAAGAAAAGAAGCATCGGAAATTTATATTAGAGGCGGGCGCGAAGACTTGTCAAAAAAAGAAATTCAAGAATTAGAGGTAATAAAAAAATATTTGCCGGAGCAAATAGGGGAAAAAGAAGTGGAAATTATGGTTATTGAAGCAATAAAAAAATTAAGCGCTAAAAATGAAAAAGATTTTGGTAAAGTCATGGCTGAATTAATGAAAGAATTACGAGGCAAGGCGGATGCGTCTTTAGTCAGTAATTTAGTTAAGAGACATTTACTGGGTTAATTATGAATAAAATTTTGACAGCTGGCTTGGAATCAAGATTTTATGGATTGGAAAATAGAGTTTGCCGAAAAGCGCAAAAGATTCTTAAAATTTTAAAAAAAGACGGGTTTCGGGCAGAGATTTATTTAATTGGCAACGGAAAGATGAGAATTTTAAATAAAAAATTTCGGCATAAAGATAAGGCAACCGATATTTTGAGTTTTCTCGAGCCTAAAAATTTTCCTCATCCTGAAAATGGAAAGCCAAAGCTAAAGATTAAGCCAATAGGCGAAGTTTATCTAAATATGGATAAAATCAAAGACCAAGAAACAGAAGCTTATTTATTGATTCACGGCTTACTTCATCTTTTGGGTTATGATCATAAGCGAGAAAATGATAGAATTAAGATGGAAAAAAAAGAGCAACAGACTTTTAAGTTTTTGTAAGTTTTTGCTTTAAATGAATAATTTTCAAAAAAGAGATTAATAGTTTAAAATAATTTTGAGCATTAAAAAAGTTATTAATAGGAAATTTTTATGTATTTTACCGCTTTAGATATTGGGTCATCTAAAATAAAGGCGCTAGTAGCTGAAATTTCAAATGAAGGGAAAATGTCTTTGCTTGGGACTTTTAATGTCTTATCAAGGGGCATTCGCAAGGGAGAAATTACTGATTTTGAAGAAGCGACAAAATCAATAGGGGAAATATTATTTCAAATTAGAAATTTAAATAAAGCGGCTCTTAAAAATATTTTTGTTAATGTTGGAAGCCATAAGGTCAGATGTCAAAGTTCTCGAGGGATTGTGGCAATTGCTAGAGCTGACGGCGAAGTTTCTTACGATGATATTGATAGGGTTGTTAAAGCATCGCAAGCAATCAAATTGCCAGACGGCAACAGAATGATTCTTCATGCTATTACCAGAGAATTTATTTTAGATGGAGTAAATGATATTCGCGATCCTTTAGGCATGACCGGAACTCGATTGGAAGTTAATAGTTTGGTAATAAACGCTTTTGCTCCAAACGTAAAAGATATTATCAAGTGCGTGGAAAATTGCGGCGGCGATGTGGCCGGATTAATTTATAGTCCTTTAGCCGCCAGCCGTTCGGTTTTATCAAAAAATCAAAAAGACTTGGGAGTGGTTTTAATTGATTTGGGAGCCGGTACGACAGCTTTAAGTATTTACGAGGAAGGCAAATTGCTTCATGCCGCAACTTTTCCAATAGGCGGCGGAAATATAACAAACGATTTAGCCATAGGACTTAAGTGTTCAGTTGATGCGGCTGAACTGATAAAAATTTTTTTTGGAAGCGCGAAGGCGTCAGATATAGGCGCAAAGGAAAAAATTTCCGCGGAGATTTTTAAAGAAAAAACAGGAAAGGATTTAAAGGATATTGATAAAAATTTTAGATGTAATATTGCAAGACATTTTGTGGGAGAAATTATAGAAGATCGTTTGAGTGAAATTTTTGATTTTATTAATGACGAATTGAAATTAATCGGCCGGGCGCATCAATTGCCCGCAGGCGCAATAATTTGCGGCGGAGGAGCCAAGATGCCCGGTATTGTAGATTTAGCAAGGGCCAAATTAAGATTACCGATTGAACTTAGCTTGCCAGATGTCGGAGATATGGAATTTTTTAACAGCGAGGACAGGAATTTGACGGAAGAAAGCGAATTTGCCGTTGCAAGCGGGTTGCTTTTATGGGCTAGTGATCAGATGGCAAAAGAAGATAAATGGTCTTCCGGAAGGCGATTGCCTATTAATTTTGGTAAGATTTTGAAGTATTTTATGCCTTAAAGTATTATTGTTATTGAAGAGTTAAAAATTTTCGGATATGGCTAAGAAAAAAGCGAAAAACAGCAAAAAAATAAAGACAAGAAAAGCAAAGCGCAGGTTAAAAGTAAAAATAAAATCTTTAGCAAAAAAGCCGACTTTCAAATCTTCGAAATTTCTTAAAAAAATCAGTTTTAAATCCAAAAAATCTAAAATTTATAATTTAGCGAATATTAAAGTTATTGGGATTGGCGGAGCGGGCGGCAATGCGGTAACTAGAATGTATTACGATTTTCCCAAAGGGGTTAATTTGACTATTGTTAATACCGATATTCAAGACCTCGATCATTGTTTGGCAAAGAAAAAAATCTGTATTGGTAGAAATCTTACCAGAGGGTTGGGAACAGGAATGAATCCCGAGTTGGGAAAACAAGCAGTCGAAGAAAGCCGAGAAGATATAGTTGAAGTTCTTAAGGGAACCGATATAGTTTTTTTAACTGCAGGCTATGGCGGAGGAACAGGTACAGGCGCACTTCCGGAAATTGCCGATATTGCAAAAGATTTGGGAATTTTGACGGTGGCAATTATAACTAAACCTTTTAGTTTTGAAGGGTACGAGAGACAGAGAATTTCTGAAGAAGGCATTATGAAAACCAGAGATAAGGTTGATACGCTGATAGTAATACCAAATGACCAAATTTTTTCTATCATCAATCAAAATACTTCTTTAGTGAAAGCTTTTGCGGCAATAGATGAAGTGTTAAGCACTGCGGTTGGAGGAATAACAGATTTGATTATGAATCCGGGAATTATTAATGTTGATTTTGCCGATGTTAAAACAATAATGCAAAGCGCCGGTTCGGCGATTATTGGAATAGGTGTGGCTTCGGGAAATGAGCGAGCTCAAAATGCCGCCAGCTTGGCAATTAATTCTCCGCTTTTGGAATTTTCTTTGGAAGGGGCGCGAGGCGTTCTTTTAAATATTTCCGGCCAGCGTGATTTGAAGATGAGCGAAGTTAATGATATTGCGCGGATGATTGCAGAGCGCGTTGACCAATCGGCAAGGATAATTTTCGGCGCTCATCACGACCGAAAGTTAAAAAAGGGGGAGATAAAAGTTACTTTGGTTGCCACGGGTTTTGAAAGGGATTTTAAATTTAAAAATCAAGAAAAATACCTGCCTAGCTTATTTGTTAATGATTCTTTTTCAAGGCAGACATCTGAATTCTCGGGCAACAAAGAAAAGACGATAAAAAAGGAGGAAAAACAAATCATCGACGAAAATAATAAGAACGAGGAGATTTGGGATATCCCAACATTTTTAAGAAAGAAAAAAAAATAAATTCGCCTGTGGATAGCGCAGTTTATTGCTGTTTTAAAAAGCCTTTTTAAAGGGTTTACCAAATTATCAACCGTATTATAATGATTTTGTCGGGCAGTAGAAATTCGACATTTCTCTATCAGATTTTTTTGCGGGTTTTTTAAAGGAAATCGTTTTGGCTCGCGAGCGGTTAATCATAAAAATTTTGCGCAGAGAACTGTCGAATTTTTAACGCTATAAAAAATAAAGTTATGTTTAAATCAATCAGAAAGAGGAACGGCCAAGCGGTGCCTTTTAAAGTAGAAAAAGTTTCTAATGCTATTTACAAAGCTTCGGTGGCAGTGGGCGAACAAAATTGGCAGCTGGCCAGTTCGCTTACCAAAGAAGTAATCAATCGTCTTAAGAAAAAAATTAAAAAAGGCGTTGTTCCGACGGTTGAAGAAATTCAAGATATCGTAGAAGCGGTTTTAATTGAATCGGGCCGAGTCAGGATTGCCAAGGCTTATATTTTATATCGCCAGCATCGGGCGGAAATACGTTTTGAAAAAGAACAGATACTTAACAAAGAAGAAATAGACGAAGTTGATAAAAAATTTGACATAAACGCGTTAAGAGTTTTAGCTTCGCGTTATTTGAGAAAAGACGAAAGCGGAGCAATTATAGAATCGCCAAAAAAACTTTTTCAAAGAGTGGCGGTTCATACCGCAATCTCGTCGCTTTTCTATGATAGCAAGGTTTATTCTAAAAAAGGCGGCGCGCCTCATCATCATTTTGAAAAATTTGACCCGATAAAATTCGATGGGAAATTTTCTATCGGCAAATATAAATTAAATCAATTTCATCTTGATGGAGCAAAAAGAGTTTATGATCGATTAGCCGGAGAGCGAAAAATAAAAATTTCCTGGTCCGGTTTTCTTAATTTTTTAAAAAACGGTTATTTTGACAAGTATGAATCTGAAATAGACAGCTACTATGATTTAATGGTTAGCCGTAATTTTATGGCTAACACTCCGGCTTTGGCGAATTTCGGAAATTATTTTGGAATGGGCAGCGCTTGTTTTGTTTTGGGCGTTGAAGATTCCATTGACTTGATAATGGATTCTTTAAAAGCCGCGGCAATAATTTTTAAATCAGGCGGCGGCGTTGGTTATAATTTTTCTCATCTTCGTCCAGAGGGCGATTTTGTTAAAACCACCGGAGGCTCTTCGTCCGGTCCGATCAGTTTTATGTCAATGTTTGATAATATGACTGACGTAATAAAACAAGGCGGTATTCGGCGCGGAGCGAATATGGGAATTTTAAACAGCGACCATCCGGATATTGAAAGATTCGTTAAAGCAAAAGAAGGCAATAAAGCTTTAAGAAATTTTAATATTTCAGTGATGATGAAGCCGGAATTTTGGGATTGCATTAAAGAAAATAAACCGTATCAGCTGGTTAATCCTCGGAACGGCAAGGTCGTAAAAGAGATTGATGCCAGCCAACTTTTTGATATTATTTCTTATCAAGTTTGGGAATCAGCCGAGCCGGGTATATTGTTTTTTGACCGTATTAACGAATATAATCCGTTTTTGAAACACTTAGGCCCGATAGAATGCACTAATCCTTGCGGTGAAGTTTTGCTTTATCCATACGAATCATGCAATTTGGGCTCGCTTAATATTTGGGCCTATCTTAAGAAAAACGGCGATAAGAAGCCTCATATTGATTGGCAGCGTTTGGAAAAAGATGTAAAAATTGTAACTAGATTTTTAGATAATGTTGTTGATATAAATAAGTATCCTTTGCCGGAAATTGAAAAAATGACTTTAAATACCAGAAAACTCGGATTAGGAGTGATGGGCATAGGTGATGCGCTTTATGAATTGGAAATTTCTTATAATTCAAAAGAAGGATTGGTTTTTTTGGAAAAATTGATGGAATTTGTCAATTATCATTCCAAAGTTGCTTCAATCGAACTTTCTAAGGAACGCGGCCATATGCCTTATTTCGACAAATCATTTTATAAAGAAGGCAAACTCCCGTTTGGAGGATTTAAAGATAAAAAATCATGGCATTTTGATTGGAAGGACATAAGCAATAAAATAAAAAAATATGGCATTCGCAATGGCTTTACCACGGTTATCGCTCCTACTGGATCGATTTCTATGATTGCGGGATGTTCATCGGGAATTGAACCGGTTTATAGTCTGGTTTTTGAAAAAAGCGTGGCTATCGGAAAGTTTTATTATGTTGATCCTGTTTTTGAAGAAAAAATGAGAAAAGAAGGATTAATGGATGAAGACTTGATAAAAGACGCTGCGAGTCTCAATGGAAGCATTAAAAATATTCCTTATATTCCTCAAAATATAAAAAAAGTTTTTGTGACTGCGATGGATATTTCTCCGGTTGATCACGTCAAAGTTCTGGCTGCTTTTCAGAAGTGGGTTGATTCTTCAATTTCTAAAACTAATAATTTTCCGGCTGATGCTACGGTGGAAGACATTAAAAAAGTTTATTTATTGGCTTATGAACTGGGTTGCAAAGGCGTTACTGTTTATCGCGATAAATCGCTCCAAGCCCAAGTTTTAATTGGCGGTAGTACAAAGAAAAAGCATCATGGTGAAGTTCCTAAAATGGCGTTGATTAAGGATGAAAAAGCAAAAGGAATGGCGGTTTATTCCGAGGCCGGCGTAACTGTTCCGATAGATAATAGTTTGGGATTATCTCCGGCTCAAAACGATTCTAATGGACAGACAAATAAAAATCTCTTGAAGAATTGCCCTTCTTGCAGCACAGTTTTGGTAAAACAAGAGGGCTGTACTAAATGTCCGAGTTGCAATTGGGGATTATGCGTTTAAAAATTCTTTAAATCTATAAAAAAAACGGCTCAAAAAAATGAGCCGATTTTTTACTAGTAATGATGCGAGTTTTTAAAGTATCGGCTCATCTATTCATAGATGGACAGGCTTATGGCTTATCTGCATTTATTTTTAATTATGCTATAATTTAAAGCAAACAATGTTAAAAATTCCCGAAAAAAAAATAAAAGATATTTTAATCAAAGAAGGGCTGATTACCGAGGAAAATTTCAACAAAGTGACAGAAGAAGCCAATCGCTTAGGCCAAGATATAAACGAAGTTTTGATTTCTAAAGGCATCGTTGCGATAGATTATTTCTATAATGTCTTAGCCCAATATTTTAATGTTGAATTGGCTAATTTGACCAGGCGTCAAATTAACGAAAATGTTTTAAAAATTTTAGCCGAACGCATTGCCAGAGAAAAAAGAGCAATTATTTTTGATAAAGAGGCTGACGGCGTGCTTGATGTGGCAATGGAAGATCCCAGTGATTTGGCCACTATAGAATTTTTAGAAAAAAATCTTAGCGCAAAAATTAAGCCGTTTTTGGCAACGCCTTTGGATTTAGACCGAGGTTTTGTGCTTTACGGCCGTTTTTTTGCCGAAGATTTTAAAAAAAATATTGAAGAAAATATTCAGGCATCTTTTCGGCAAAAAGCCGGTTCAATTGAAGAAGCGGCTGCCGCCGTGCCAATCGTGGCAATTATAGACAATCTTCTTTCCTATTCTTTATCTTTACGCTCTTCTGATATTCATATAGAAATTTTTGAAGATGAAATTTTGGTCAGGTTCAGGATAGACGGCGTGCTTCATGAAATTGTAAAAATTCCAAAAGAAGTTCATCCGCCGATTGCGGCAAGAATAAAATTACTTTCCGGTTTAAAAATTGACGAACATCAAAGACCTCAAGACGGCCGTTTTCGTCATAAAATTGGCGCGGAGATGGTTGATGTTCGTGTTTCCGTGATACCCACTTTTTACGGCGAGAAAGTAGAAATGAGATTATTAACCGCGACTCAAAAACCGCTTTCTTTGAGAGAATTAGGCATGATGGAAGAAACGGAAAAAATTGTTTTGGATAATATCAGAAAAACTTTTGGTATGGTTTTGGTAACTGGTCCGACCGGTTCCGGAAAAACTACGACTCTTTATTCAGTTTTAAACATTTTGAACAAGTCAGAAGTAAACATCGTAACTATTGAGGACCCGGTAGAGTATGACATGAAATATATCAATCAAACCCAAATTAATAATTTAGCGGGCATTACTTTTGCCAATGGTTTGCGGTCAATTTTAAGGCAAGATCCTAATATTATTATGGTTGGTGAAATTCGCGATGAAGAAACAGCGGAAATTGCAGTACATTCAGCGCTGACCGGTCACTTGCTTCTTTCCACCCTTCACACTAATGACGCATCAACCGCAGTGCCGCGGCTTATGGATATGAGAATCGCGCCATTTTTAGTTGCCGCGGTGTTAAATATGGTACTAGCTCAAAGATTAGTGAGAAAAATTTGCCTTAATTGCATTGAATCTTTTCAGCCAACGAACGAAATGATAGAATATATTAAAAGACAGGCAAAAGATTTGCGCTTGGTTTCTGATTTTAAAGCGCCGACGATTCTTTTTAGAGGTAAAGGCTGTATGAGTTGCGGTAATACGGGTTATGCGGGACGCTTGGGCATATACGAAGTTTTAAATATTGACGAGGCAACAAGGAGAATCATTGTAAGCCCTAATTTTTCTTTAGATGATTTGATGGCGGTTGCCAGAAAAAACGGAATGATTACGATGTTTGAAGACGGTTTGCGCAAAGCGGCATTAGGATTAACCACGATTGAAGATGTTCTTAGAGTAATAAGAGAATAATATATCAATAGGAATTGATTAAGGATAAGATAATTATAGTTGAATTTCAAAAAAAAATGATAAAATAGAAATAAATGAGAAAAACATTGAAATACTTAATTCTGGCAGTATCTTTTTTTATTTTTTTCTCAATTTCTTCAAACGCTCTTGCCGCCACATCTAATTTTTATTCCGCGCCGGGAGACGGTTATTTGGAAAACGGCTATAACAGTATTTGGACTGCTGTCCGCGACGCAATATCAGCCACTGGAGTGGATTATACAGCTACAGTAGGGTTAGACACAGGCTCATTTTTCGACCCAACAGAC
>JBBTYQ010000005.1:0-113225 GCA_038078555.1 Patescibacteria group bacterium
CCGCCAGATTGGCAACTTTGAACCGCAGTGTTTCCAGTGATTTTTAGAGATAAAAGTCAGCGTTCGAAAATTTATTTTTTACAAAACAAAAAAGTGCTAGGATGCAGAAATTTTGATAAAATGTAAATGACGCTTGGAACAATCAAAATATGAATTTTTTAAACAAAGTACATTTTAAGGACGCAAGAAAGATGAAAGAGTTGCCCGATAACTCTGTTCAGTTGGTCGTTACAAGTCCACCATATTTCAACATCAAGGATTATTCTTTGGATGGCTACCAAAAAAATAAAAGAGCCGAAAAAATCAAAGGACAAATCGGCGATATTTCTGATTATAAAAAATATATTGAAGAAATGTTAGCCGTATGGAAAGAGTGTGAGCGAGTTCTAAAACCTAACGGCAAATTGATCGTTAATACTCCGTTAATGCCGATGTTAAAAAAAGATTTTCAGACACACTACAACAGACACATCTTTGACATAAACAGCGACATTCAACATTCAATTTTGAACGGAACAAATGTGTTTTTAATGGATGTTTATATTTGGAATAGAACAAACCCAAGAAAAAAATTGATGTTTGGCAGTTATCCTTTTCCAAGAAATTTTTATGCTCAAAATACGATTGAGTTTATAACTGTTTATGTTAAAGATGGACCATCGGAAAATAATTTGCCCAAACATATAAAAGAAAAAAGTAAATTGACCGAGAAAGAATGGGTTGAATTTACAAAACAGATTTGGAATATTCCGGTTCCGAATAAAGGCGATTTAGCATTTGGCGAACATTCGGCAATTATGCCAGAAGAAATAGTGCGCCGATGCGTCCGCCTATTTACTTATGTTGGTGATATTGTTTTAGATCCATTTGCCGGTTCCGGCACAACGCTCAAAGTTGCCAAAGAACTGAAAAGAAACTACGTCGGTTATGAAATATCAAAAAGTTATGAGAATATTATCAATCGCAAATTGAGTGATAGTTTATTCTAAATTCTATGTTCAAAACCAACCAAATTTATCACGCTGATTGCCTAGAATTCTTGGAACAAGTCCGAGATCAGACCGTTGAT
Organism: Patescibacteria group bacterium; assembly: GCA_038078555.1. GTDB lineage: Bacteria > Patescibacteriota > Minisyncoccia > UBA6257 > UBA9933 > JBBTYQ01. Next base: position 1,070 of record JBBTYQ010000005.1, read on the forward strand.
CTTGCTGTTATAGACCCCCCGTACAATATGCGTAAGGCGGATTGGGATACATTCGCGAGCGAAAAAGAGTTTTTTGATTTTACCTTTCGTTGGATTGATGCGCTTATCCCAAAATTGAAAAGTAACGGGAGTTTGTATATTTTCAATACTCCGTATCATTCCGCTTATATTCTCAATTATCTTGTAAAAAAGGGTTTGACTTTTCAAAACTGGATAACTTGGGATAAGCGCGACGGGATGGGCGGAGCGAAGCAACGATACAGCAACGGACAAGAGACGATTTTATTTTTTACAAACGGAGAAAATCATATTTTTAACTACGACGATATTCGCTTGCCGTATGAATCAACCGATAGAATAGAACACGCAAAGACAAAGGGTATTCTTAAGGACGGCAAACGATGGTTTCCAAATCCAGATGGAAGACTTTGTGGCGAGGTTTGGCACATTACAAGCGAAAGACATAAAAACAAAATCAACGGTAAAACCCCAAAAATGCCCCACTTGACTCCGAAGCCGCTGGAAATGATAGAAAGGATAATCAAGGCGAGTAGTAAGAAAGGTGATTTGGTGCTTGATTGTTTTGTTGGAAGCGGAACAACGGCTATTGCCGCAAAAAAGCTCGGTAGAAATTTTTTGTGTTGCGATTCTGATAAAAACTATGCAAAGTTGGCAGAAAAAAGTTTGAAACTATATGGCAATAAGTAATATAAACAATTCAAATGAGGCTCTGAAATTTTTAGAGGAAAGAATTAAGTCCGATGATTATCGCGGCATTCATTTATTTCAACACTATAGGTATGATATTAACTTCATAAAGACAGTGCTGTCTGAGCTGTATTCTAATGAGAAAAATACTAGAAATAAATATTTAAAAATAAGAACAACAGACTCATCTAAAAGACCGGAGAATAATGCTGATGAAATTGATTATTCTAATATAGTAAATAACATAAAGAGTAAAACTGGTAAGGGTACTCAAGATGCCATCAGAAAAATAATTTTTGTTGATTGCAATAGAATGGGGTTATTGGATAGGTATGATAAAAACAAAAACCTAATACCGGCAAATAAAAATTCTAAAGGGTATTCTTTTGTTTCCATATCCGAAAAAGGCAGAAAGTTTATAGGGGCAAAAGACCTAAAAGAAGAATACTTTATTTTTTCAGCTGGTTTATACAAAATAGTCGGTACGTTAATAAATATTTTAGAGAGCTTGATTACCACACACGACTTTAAATTCATTTCTAAGTATGAATTTATGTATTTTGTTTCGGCGGTTGATGATAACAGTTCTTTTTCAATAGATATAGACAAGTGTGGCTATTTAATTCAGCAGTTTAGATTACTGGGAGATGTTGATAGAAAAAATGTCACAAAGCTATTAAAGAAAGAAATGAACCCCGACACTTATCAGGGTAATAAAAAGAATAAACGAGATTTTGCGAATTGGGAAAACGAAGCTAGTCAAATATTTTTACTGTTAGCTACAACGGTGTATTTTGAGGTCAGAAACAGGATTAAACTTATCCTCAATCAAAGCGACACATCACTCGAATCTATTATAGGAAAAGAATTTAAGAAACAACGATCTTTGCAAGAAAAAAACAATTATTATTCCAGTCATGGAGTAAATAGTAAAATTCTAGGATTTGAATTACATCATGTTGTCGCCCTTGAATATGCTGATAGTCCCGCATTATATAAATTATTGGATAATTGGCAGAATATGGTTTACATTGATGCCCATAATCATGCCAAAATAACACAAAACAGCAACAGAAATGTTATTATGTCTGCCTCTGGTGACGATTTAGTTCTTAAAGATTATTCAAATAATGAAGTCTATTTAGAAAATAAGAAAAACATTGCTTACAAAACCAAAATACAGAATACAATGCTGACTTACAATTTAAAATTGTTAAACACGGTTCAATAATCATTATGTTATTGAATAATTCACTTCATTTTTACCCCTACCCGACTTTGGTTTAGGCACCTCAAACCATTCAGGATGAACTTTGAACATAGCCCTTAATTCCTGCATACTTTTATCAAGAGTCCCGAAAGTAAACCGTATTTTCGGTTCAAAGTTTCGGCAATCGCCACCGCCAGTTAGGAAATTTAATCAAATTATGTCAAATATTTACTATAAAATCTGCGTTAACTGTTCAGAAAATCTAAGTCCATCAGATCGGCAATGTCCGAAATGTGGTCAAAACGAACTTCGGATGGAGTTCCGAGAACCAGTGACAGTTAGTGGCGGGCCTGGAACCGTTGAATTCCCTGTTTTTTGTGATAATCCTAGAAAAACAAAGGTTACTACCACAGGTGATATAAACGTGAGTTTTGCTAGCTCTAGAAAGGCATACACTTTTTCCAAAATAAACGAAAGGAGGAAAAGCCAAACGCATTTTATCCATATCAGAACTATGCAAAACCAACGGGACGGAAATTATCTCGATATTATATTCGGACGTACGGGAAAGAGCCATTCGCATATTGGGTATAAGGCATTTCCTGCCACGTTATTTCATGAAAACAGGATAGGAAGTGATACTAAGGGTGAGTTCAGCTTTGATAAAGATGACGGTGGATTCATCCCATTGCAAAAAATAATTAGAGATGTAAACACAGACGTAAAGGTCTGCATAAAATTTATATTAAATCTTAATGTAGGGGAAATAGGTTTAGAAGATATTGAGTTCAAATAAAAATAAAATGAGAAAGCAGAATAAATAAAATCTATTACAAGAATAACTTGAAATCGTCCTTTTCGTTTTTGCTTCAAGGCGAGGCGAGCGGAAGGGGGGTGTGGGGGGGGGATTCCGCCCGTCGAGCACAGAGAGTTCCATTCGGATATTTTCAAACAGACACCGCCAATTTACAAAATTAGGATTTTATCAAAAAATACTGCCAGTTTAAAAAACACTTTACAAAAAAATATAGATAAGTTATCATAAAATAATAGCACAGAAACAAAGTCGAGTTTCTAAATATGAATAAAAAATAATTACATGAACGGAACTATTAAAACTCTTAAGGAGGGGTATGGATTCATTTCTCGCGAAGGCGAAACAAAAGATCTATTCTTTCATTCTAAAGAATTAAGTGGCGTGGCATTTGACGAATTGAAGATTGGCGATACCGTTGCCTTTGAAATTGTTGAAGGTGAAAAAGGCCCGGCCGCTACAAACGTATCTCGCGCATAAGCGCTACAAATCAAAAACCGTCCCGATATTAATATTGGGGCGGTTTTTATTTTTATTATATTTAAGAATTTACCTTTGCTTTTATATCCGTTAGCTGTATAATAGAAATATCATGAAAATTGTGCTTATAATTTTTCTTATCTTAAGTTTTGTCGGCATCGCTGTTTTTGGCGCATTTGCGATGGGGCATGAGTCTGGCGCCCACAATGGCTGCGTTGCTGTCACTGCTCAAGGAATCGATTGCCCGAAAGAAAACGGCGTTTTTTCGTTTATCGCTTTTCATTTTGACGCTTTTAGGAGTTTTTCAACCGCAGTTTTTGGAGAAAATCTTTTAGCTTCGTTTTTAACGCTCGTCCTGGTTATAGGAGGAGCTAGCTTGGGTATATTGCTGGGTAATTTAGTATCTTTAGTTTTTCCGCAATTAAATTTTTCATATTCTCGCTACAGACGAAGAGAGTTTTTTAACTCACTTTCCAAACGCGAATTTATTTACTGGTTAGCGCTTCACGAAAACAGTCCGACTGCTTTTTAGGACGCCGATGTAAAACCGTCCGCCAGTTGGCGGAGTCGAACAAGTTTTGTATCGCGCGTCCACTAATCCCTTCCGCCGGCTGGCGGACACGGGGATTTTTTATATTTCTAAATTCACTAACATTATGAACAAAACTATTATCGGAATCATCGTTGCGGTTCTTGTCCTCGGCGGATTTATTTGGATCGCGCGCCCTGATTCTCAAAACAGCACCAGCGCCGCATTGTCAGCTATAAGTAATGGAACATTGACGGTAGAAGAAGCTAATAATTATGACTTCGGTACCATTTCGATGGCAGCCGGAAAAGTAAAGCATCAATTCAAAATTAAGAATACGGGCAGCAAAGGGGTAAATATTGAAAAAATATACACCTCTTGTATGTGCACTACAGCCGTTCTTATGATGGACGGAAAACAGTTCGGGCCCTATGGCATGCCCGGCCACGGTGCGATCCCAAAAATAAATAAAACCGTTAATCCCAATGAAGAAGCAGTTGTTGAAGTTGTCTTTGATCCGGCGGCGCATGGCCCGGCTGGAGTAGGTCGAATTCAAAGAACAATTACCATAGAAAATAATGCCGGACAGGCGATTGAACTTTTGTTCGCCGCCATAGTCACTCCTTAAATCGTATGAACAAAAAACTTGGAATCTTTATTGCGATCGCGATATTGCTCTTTGGCTTAGTAATATTTTTTAGACTAGGCAACATCGGCACAACCGCGCTATGGAATTTAAGCGACGGAGGCAAATGGCTTTTGCCGCTTATCGGCGTTGCGGCTCTTATTGACAGCATTAACCCTTGCGCGTTCGGGATTCTTCTTTTAACGATTGCGTTTCTTCTCTCAATAGGAAAGATGCGATCCGGAATTCTAAAAATTGGCGGTGTTTATATCCTCGGGCTTTTTACGGTCTATATTCTTATAGGCCTTGGAATTTTGCAGGTGCTTCATATCTTCAACACGCCGCACTTTATGGCAAAGGTGGGAGCATCGCTTTTGATTATTCTCGGCGGAATCAACCTCATCAGCGAGTTCTTTCCGTCATTTCCTATCAAACTTCGCATTCCGCAAGCAGCTCATCACAAGATGGCGGAACTTATGAACAAGGCCTCGCTTCCGACTGCGTTTCTTTTAGGCGTATTGGTCGGTTTGTGCGAGTTTCCCTGCACCGGCGGACCGTATCTCATGGTACTTGGGCTCTTACACGATCAGGGAACATACTTCGCCGGTGTCGGCTACCTGCTGCTCTATAACTTGATTTTCATCTTGCCGCTTGTCGTCATCCTGCTTATTGCGAGCGACAACGCGCTTCTTGAGAAAGTAAGATTGTGGAAAAATACCGAAACAAAACATATGCGAATATGGGGCGGTATCGCCATGATTATTCTTGGCATCCTCATATTTGCTCTTTAATCACTTACAAACATGATTACTAAAAAACAACCTGCCCCGCATGATCCCGAAAGGATTCGTTCGGGGTTTGAAAATTTACTTGAAAAGGTCGAAAAAATGAAAAAAATAGGAAGCGTTGATCTTTCGACCGAAGAAGACCTAAGTCTTGCGATTATGAATCTTATCAGCCTCGAGGAACATTTTTTCTTCACTGGAGCGAAAACAAAAAAATCTGAATATTTTGATCTTTTGGGCGAAGTGAGGAATATGAGAAAAGAGTTGCTTGCCAAGATGATGGATAAAAATGAAGGCGAGACGTGGTGCATTGCAAAACATTTACTGGCAACGACTATGAGGCTCATTGAAGTGGGTACAAAGCTTCACTCTGACGGCAAGCAAGCTGAGGCCAAAGAGATGTTCGATAAAGCTTATAAGATGTATTCGATTTTTTGGGCGTTGCGTCTTAAATTGATTGATATATCCGGATTCCAAAAAATAGCGATTGCCGATGTGCCGTGGACTTTCGAAGATATTGTAAATAAACTTGTTGACTGCTGTGATGAAAAGTAATTAAACAAACAAAAATTTATGGAAGACGAAACACAAAATCAAATAAGCGAAAATTTTTCTAAAAACAAACAAATAAAAAAGGATTATTTAATTTCCGCCAGTATTCTTATTTCAACGGCAATTATTTTCGGAGCGTGGATATATGCAACAGGATTTAAAGCTATCAATATTCCGCAAAGAGCAAATATGTTAACAGCTCCGGAAAAAACACAATTATCAGAGCCGGAAGAGAAAATATTGCCGTCCGAAGGGGTTGTCTTGCCGGTTCGCTGGGGCGATCTTGGCGCAAAAATGGTCAGCGCAGGCGTAATTGATGGAGAAAAATTCGAAAAACTTTATGCAAATCGTGGCGGACTTGATAACGAGACGAGAAATTTGCTTTACAACGAAAATAACAGCAATCTCAAAATAACTTCGGAGAATTCCGGAATGATTTTAAACCTTTTATGGGCAGCGGGGTTGGCCACAAAAAACGATATTTTAGATGCAGGGCCGATGGCTGATTCGCAATACGGCGGCGCGGGAAATTTTGCCTCAACCGGAGGATGGACTTTGGCGAAAGGCGACGCGATGGATCATTACAGCCAGCATTCATTTATTGTTTTAACTCCGGAACAGCAAAAATTGGTTGAGCAGGTTAGTAAAAACATCTACCGCCCTTGTTGCAATAATTCAACTCATTTTCCGGATTGCAATCACGGAATGGCAATGCTGGGACTTCTTGAGCTTATGGCTTCCCAGGGCGTTTCCGAGGAAGATATGTATAAAACAGCTCTCCAAGTGAACGCTTACTGGTTTCCCGACACTTACCTTGCTATTGCAAAATATCTTGAATCTAAGGGAATTAATTGGTACGAGGCAGATTCTAAGGAGCTTTTGGGATATAATTATTCAAGTGCGGCTGGCTATCGTCAAATTTTGAGTCAAATTTCTCCGCCGGAGCGCAAATCTTCAGGCGGATGCGGAGTATAAAAATATGGAGCACGATCACTTGCAAAAAATATACACTTGCCCAATGCATCCAAAAGTTATTTCCGATAAGGCCGGTATGTGTCCGGAATGCGGAATGCAGCTTATTCCCGCGAAAAAAGAGGAAAATAAACAAAGAACTCAAGATAATTTTAGCAAACACAAAGGACACTCGGTAAATATTTTCAAAAAGAAGTTTTGGGTGAGTTTTTTATTATCTATTCCGATAGTCGCGTATTCCGACATTGCCCAAGAACTTCTTGATTATCAAGCGCCGGTATTTTTCGGTTCCAACTATATCCCGTTTATATTGGCCTCTGTCATTTTCTTTTATTGCGGATGGATATTCATCAACTCCGCATATCGAGAGCTTAAAGCAAAACTGCCCGGCATGATGACGCTTATCGCGCTTGCGATTTCAACCGCATATTTTTACAGCGCCGCAGTAATATTATTTGGCGGAGGAGAAACGCTTTTTTGGGAGCTTGCCACGTTAATTACGATTATGCTTCTCGGACATTGGCTTGAAATGCGCGCAGTTTCCGGAGCTCAAAGCGCGCTCAAAGAGCTTTCTAAATTATTGCCAGACCAGGCGGAAGTAATCAGAAATGGAAAGACGGAAATCGTCCCGCTCTCAGAGCTCAAAAAAAACGATGCGGTGTTAGTAAGGCCTGGAGGCAGAATTCCCGCTGATGGTATTGTTAAAGATGGGTTGTCTGATGTAAATGAATCCATTGCAACGGGTGAATCAAAATCCGTCTCAAAAAAAGAAGGCGATGCAGTTATTGCCGGTACGACAAATGGCGACGGTTCTCTTAAAATCACGGTGACGAAAATTGGAGACGAGACTTTTTTGGCCGGCGTCATGCGGCTTGTGGCCGAAGCGCAGAGCTCAAAATCGCGTCTTCAGATGTTATCCGACCGCGCTGCGTATTATCTGACAATTATTGCCGTGATAACCGGAGGCGTAACGTTTGCGGCGTGGCTAGCTTTTTCAGACCCGGCATTTGCCGTAAATCGTATGGTAGCGGTTCTCGTTATTGCCTGTCCGCATGCTCTTGGTTTAGCAATACCTCTTGTGGCATCCATATCAACGACAAAAGCCGCGCGCAACGGATTTTTGGTAAAACAGCGCCTTGCGCTTGAAGCGGCGCGTAATATAGACATTGTTCTTTTTGATAAAACAGGAACACTCACAAAAGGAGAATTTGGCATTGATCGAATTATTTCGGAAACTCAAGGAGGCGAGCTTGAAGTGCTACGGTATGCCGCTTCCGTAAACAGTCATTCCGAACATCCGCTTGCAAGAGCAATGGTCTTAGAGGCAAAAAATAAAAATATTTCTTTGTTTGAAGCTAAAAACTTTCAGCGAATACCCGGCAAAGGCGTCCGAGCTGAAATAGGCGGCGCAGAAGTGTTTGTCGGCAGTGTATCGCTTGCGGAAGATCGCGGCGCAACGCTTTCCGTTAAAATAAAAGCCGAAACTGAAGCGTTTGCGCAACAAGGGAAAACTATCAATATTGTGATGAAAAATGGCGCAGTATTTGGCGCGATTGCCCTTGCCGATGTCATACGCGAAGAATCGCGCGAAGCGATTAAGACCCTGCGAAACATGGGCGTTAAAACAGCCATGATTACCGGAGATGCGGAAGATGTGGCGAAATGGGTTGCCGGAGAGCTTGGTATTGATGAGTATTTTGCAAAAGTTCTTCCTCACGAAAAATCAGAAAAAGTGAAATTTCTTCAATCAAAAAGCAGTAAAGTTGCAATGGTCGGCGACGGCATTAATGACGCGCCGGCGCTTACTCAAGCTGACATTGGCATTGCTATCGGCGCGGGGACAAATGTTGCAATTGAGTCAGCGGGAATTATCCTTGTTCGCAATGATCCCCGGGATATCGCAAAAATTATAAAACTTTCCCGTCTTACTTATGCAAAAATGATTCAAAATCTTTTCTGGGCAACGGGATATAATATAATTGCCTTGCCTCTTGCCGCAGGAATACTTGTGTCTAAAGGCATTCTTCTGCAACCTGCGCTTGCCGCTCTCTTTATGTCGCTTTCTACGATAATTGTGGCAATAAACGCTATGCTTCTTCGAAATAAGATTTTATAGCTAAACGCGGCATGGTCGAACCGCGCTAAAATAATTAATAAAATATGAATACTAAACATTTATTAAAAATCACTTCAGCCTGGGTCAGCATTGTTTATGTAGTCTGTTTTGTCGGAGTGGCGCTGTTTCCCGGAATTCGATCCAGTTTTATGCTGTATGGATTGCACACAAGTATTGATATAGGACAGAATATTGTTACATTCGGAACATTTATCTCCGGTTTGGTGATTTGGAACATAATCGCGCTTTTGGCAGTAGGACTTTTTGCAATTCTCTATAACAAAATAAAGTGATAAAGAAATAAAAATAGAAAAACAGAACGGGTTTATCCGCTCCATTTTTTTAGAAAACTTATTTTTGCCAAAAATTTTTATTAATAATAGGATATTAAAATGAGAATTATCGCTCATCTTGATATGGACGCGTTTTTTGCCGCAGTAGAAGAAAGGGATAAGCCTTGGCTTTCAGGAAAACCTATCGTGGTTGGTTCTGACCCGATGGATGGTTATGGAAGAGGCGTTGTTTCAACGGCCAATTATAAAGCGAGAGAATACGGAATCCATTCAGCAGTGCCGATTTCCACGGCTTGGCGGCTTTCGGAAAAAGCAAAAAACGAAAGCAAGCCAGCCGTTGTTTTTATTGAGCCGAATTTCAGCCGTTATCAAAAAGCCTCGGAAGAAATTATGGATATTATAAAAAAATACGCGCCGATAGTTGAAGAAGCGAGTATAGATGAAGCTTATTTTGATTTAAGCTTTGCCGGTTCTTTTGAAAAAGCGCAAAAAATTTGCGAAAAAATAAAAGAGGAAATTAAAAGTCGGGAACAATTAACCGCGTCAATTGGCATTGGTCCGAATAAGATGATTGCCAAAATCGCTTCGGATTTTAAAAAACCAAACGGATTGACTATTATATCCGAAAAAGAAATTCAAGCCTTTTTAGAGCCGCTATCAATCCGTAAAATTCCCGGTATCGGGCCAAAAACCGAAGAGGCTCTTAACAAAAAAGGAATTAAAATTATTAAAGATTTAAAAAAAATCTCTTCCGAAAATTTAAAAAGTATGCTTGGCAAGTGGGGCGAGGAAATGTATAAAAAAGCGCGAGGCATAGATGAATCTCCTTTGGAGCTTGAGCATGAAATAAAATCAATCGGAGAACAGGAAACTTTTTTAAAAGACGCTCATGAGCCGGGTTTTGTTATAAATAAGATGAGCGATTTAGGCGGGGATGTTTTTAAGAGATTCAAGCAAAGCGGATTTAAAAATTTTAGAACGATAATGATAACCATTCGCTTTGCTGATTTTGAAACAATAAGCCGTTCGCTTACATTAAAAGAACCGGAAAGCGGTTTAAAAGATATTCAATATGCGGCTCTGCGGCTTTTGATGCCGTTTTTTGATAAGCGGGAAAATCCAAAACAAAAATTTATTCGTTTAATAGGCCTAAGAATAGAGAAATTAAAGTGATTTTGTGATAAAATTAAAAAGTGAAATTGTATAAAAATAAAGAGAACGGTCAGTTATTGTTGGAAGTATTAGTTGCTATTGCAGTAGTGGCGGCAGTGGTTGGCATTGGATCGCAAATGATTATCGGCAGCTTGAGAAGCAGTAAAATTTCTAACGAACGGAATGCAGCTTTGGGGTTGGTTGAAGAAACTTTTGAAGCAGTTAGAAATTCATCTTCGGAAAGATGGCAGAATATTTATGATTTAACAAAGGACTCTGTTCAATATTATCCCCAGCAATTCAGCGGGAAATGGCAGGTGGCTGCTGGCACGGAAAATATCGTGATTAACAGCATTGCATATACCCGTTATTTTACGGTTTCTAATGTGAGCCGCGATCCGACAACTCGGGACATTGAAAATACTTATAATGCCGGCAATAATGACCCTTCTACTCAAAAAATTTTCGTGACTGTCAGTTGGCCTAATGCCGATGCAATTACTTCAAGCGAATATACTACCCGATGGAGAAATAAAGCTTGTTTGCAAACTTCCTGGCAGTCAGCTGGTTCGGGCACCAGCACTTGTCCTACGAGTAATTACGGGTCAGTTATTAATATCACTCCCGGCGAGAATTTACAGCTGTGTGTTGGCGGATGCTGATTCTTATCCACAAAGTAATCTGTTTTATGATTTAATTTTGTTATAAAATTAATACAGAGCCATGCAAAATAAAAAAAATCTAATAATTATTTTCAGCGCGGTTATTTTTATTTTAATAACTTTAGGCGTTCTTGGAGCGCTTGGTATTATTAAATTTCCGTTTAAAAAATCTGCAATTGTTTTTGAGGAGCCGGACGCGAATTTAATGACCGTGCGCAATGCTTATGATATTGCTTTTCTTCGCGCGCGAGAGTGGCAGGCGGACGCCAAACTTGCAGATATGAAATCCTTTGAAACGGCAACTGGGCCAAACGGACGTTCGGATAATTGGAATCTACTTTTCATTTCTCCGAGCATAAAGAAAAAAGGTTTTAAAATAGAGATTATTAACGAGCAAATTACAACAGCCGAAGAAATTTTTTATACAGGCACAGGAGCGGAACTTCCGGAAAATATTATTTCTTCCAAAGAGGCGATTACTCAAGTTCGCGCGATTAAAGGTTATGAGAATGAACCGATAATTTCCGTGGAAATGCTTTATGACCCGAGCGGTAAATGGTATTGGGGAATTAAAACTTCTAAAGGCGTGGTGTCGGTGAGAGCGGATAGATAGCTTAAGGTCAATTTACAATTTTTAATTTATAATTTTCAATTAATTTTTAATGAAGCAATTTTTAAATAATAATAAGGAGTATCCTAAAAGAAGATATAATATTGTTATAATTTCGCTGGTTGTTTTGGTTGCGATTTTGGCAGGGGGAAATGTTTGGACGATTTTTTATTATATTCCTCAAATTTCAGGCGCAGGTTTGATAGAAAATAAATTTAATTTGCTTAATCCGACAAGGAATTTTTTTAAGCAGAAAGATTTGATAATAAATTTTCAGCCGTTGCGCGATTATTTAAACGATAAATACGAAGCAAATAAAAATATTTCGATTTACTTTGAATATCTGCCGACCGGAGCCAGTATCAGCATTAATAAAGACGCGGAATTTTGGCCGGCGAGTTTGTTGAAACTGCCGGTGTCAATGGCGGTAACAAAAAAAATAGAAAAAAACGAATGGAAATGGACAAACGAGCTTGTAATCATGACGTCCGATAAAAACGACGGTTTCGGCGATTTATACAAACAGCCGATTGGCACAAAGCTTGCGATTGAAAAATTAGTCCAATTATCCCTTTCCGAATCGGATAATACGGCTAATTTTGTTTTGGTGAGAAATCTGGAACCGTTTGATTTTCAGGATATTTATGACCATCTTGGATTAACAGATTTTTTGTCCGGAGAAGGCAAGATAAGCGCAAAGAAGTATTCGGTAATGCTAAGGGCGCTTTATAACTCTTCTTATCTTTCTGATGAAAATTCTCAAAAGCTTTTGAATTTTTTGAATGAAACGCCATTTAAGGAATATCTTGGCAGTGGTTTGCCGGATAGCGTTAAATTTTCCCATAAAATCGGCGTAAGCGATGACCAAAAAGTTTTTCTTGATTCCGGTATTGTTTTCGTCCAGAATCGTCCGTATATTCTGACAGCTATGCTTCAGACTGAGAATAAAGAATATGCCGAAAAAGTTATGAAAGACATTTCCGAGCAAGCTTATCAATATGTAGTAAATTACAGCGGAAAAGAGGAGCAAAATAATTAAAGTATGAAACTTTTTAAGAAAACAATTAAAAAATTTTTTATATTCATAATTGTTTTTGGTTTAGCGTTTTCAAATTTGCCGTATAACGCGGCGATGACGGTACTTCAGTCTTACATAGACAACCGCAATGTTGTCGACAAAATTTGGGTGGCGAGTTATGACGGCAATGTAGTGGATAAATTTGTGCCGTTTGAAAATGTAATCAGAAATTTGAAAATAAAAGACGCTTTGGCTGTGTCAAACGGCGATGCTAAAATTTTTTACAGTATTTCGGCGAATACCACGCCAAGAACGCGCGATTATATTTCTTCAACCAATTCTTTTAATACTGCGGCAACAACCGTTGCCGGCGCCACAGCTCTTCAAGTAGTGACCAAGGCATCGCCGACTAAAGATGAAATGATCGCCGGCTATGTAAATTCCGCCGGCACGCTTCAAGTGGCATGCTGGAACGGCACAAGCTGGACCAACGAATGGTCGGTGGCCTCCGGCGGCACAGGCACGACAAGAAGATTTGATATTGCTTATGAAACCAATTCCGGAGACGCGATGGTGCTTTATTCTACAAATGTCGGCACAACAAATGAACTTGCATATCGTACTAAGCCGGGCGCAAGCGCTTGCGGTTCGGCCAACTGGTCAGCTGCGACTAATCTTGATCCAGTCAGAACTTCAGGCATTGTTCATTGGGTAAAGCTCGCGCATGACAGGCGCGCGGCTCAGAATTTAATTACTGCTATATGGGCAGATGCCAATGCCGACCTTTCAGCAATGGTTTGGTCAGGCACCACTTGGGGCAATGAGCCTACCGCGGCTTTGGAAACCGCGTTGGAGATTGTTACCGCCGGGCAAGACGTTGAGTCATTTGATGTAGAATATGAATCGCTTTCGGGCGATGTAATGATTGTCAGAGGGTCGGGTGGAACAAACGGCACTAATGGCGGATATTATTCAACTTGCACAGGAGGAACATCAGCCTGTACTTGGACTACTCGAACCGCTATGCCGACTATTTTAGATGACACAACTCATCTTGATATTTCCGCAAATCCCAATAGTGATAGTATTCTTTTTGGCGCTATTGGTAACGCCGGTGCCGACCTTTCGCGTGGTGTTTGGTCAGGAAGCGCATGGACTAATACTGCAAATGCGGATACCTCTTCTGCTGGTCCGCTTGCCGGCACTAAGTTTGTTGCTACGGGATGGCTTATCAGCGGAGCCAATACTAGAGGTGTGCTCGTGTATTATGACTCGGCTGCTGTCAATATTGGTTGGTCTACGGTAAGCGGCACTACTTGGACCACGCAATCTGACTGGGTTCCAACTCCAGCTTTTGGTGTTCAAAAAAATTATGATATTAAAATGGATCCGATTAATAAAGATAGGCTGATTTTTACTGTTAATGACGCCAATTCCGACATATTCGCCAAGCGGCTTATTTTATCTGGCACCACTTTTACTTGGTCTAATGCTGATGGCAGTGCGGCAATAGAAGCTAATACCGGCTCGGCAATTTATAAATCATTTAATTTTGAATATAACAGGTATATACCGGCACCGACCAATACTTTAACCATCGGCGTTACCGCCGGCTCAAAAGTAACAGCCATAAATTCCGGCGATACTTCGGTTTATGCCAATACGACGGGTTGTACCAGCGCGGCGACTTGTGCGGCTTTTACTTTAAATGTTTCCAATACTTCCGTAACGGTTGGCTCGATAAAAATTACGGAAACCGGCAGCGCTAATGCCACTTCTGATTTGTCTCAGCTCGCGCTTTTTTATGATACTGACGGCAATTATTCTAATGGTATAACCGGACAATACGGAGCAACAGTAGCGAGTTTTACTTCTGAAGCGGCTACAGTAAGCGGCTCTTTGGCTTTAACTCCAGCCACTACTTATTATTTTTATACTAGATTCAACGCTTCAAGTACTATCAGCTATCCAAAGGGCGGCCAGACTGTTAATTTTCAGATTGCCGCTAATGGTGATGTAACTTTATCAAGCGGCTCTGCAACAATTTCCGGCGCGCCTCAAAGTATGGCTGGTACTACCACGATTTTGCCAAAAGTCAGTTCTGTTAGTTATGGCGCTGGCTTAAGCGATGGTGCGCGGTCAAGTGAGGCGATAACTATTTCCGGTTATGGTTTTGGCGTGGCGCCTGGCGGTTCGCGTGCTAATTGCGCCGGCGCGGTTGATACCGGCTGTGTAAGATTTTTAGTCGGCGGCGCGGATACGGTGGCTGATGCCAGTATTTCTTCTTGGTCAAACACTTCGGTTGGTTTAACAATTTCTTCAACTTTGGCGACTTTAGGCGGCGCTTCTTCTTTGGAATTGGTTAGCGGAGCTCAAGGTACAGCCACTGACACCACTTATTATATTTATCCTAATATCACTAGTTTGGTTGCCACTAGCACTAATGCGGCAAGAGAATATGCTGCTGGCGATGTTGACGGACTGGTAATGCTTCAAGGCGACCACTTTGGTTCAGCTCAAGGCACAGTGGCTTTTACCGGAGCATTTGGCGGCGGTAGCGCGACAATCCACGCGACTGCCGAAGGGTCGTGCGCTACCGGCGGTTGGTCAGCCGGAAGTTATTCCGGAAATAGTGTTTGCATTGAAGTGACGCCAGCTTCAATTCCTGACAGCGTTTATAGCGGTTCAATTACTTTAACCAGAAACAGCGATTCCAAAACTCATCCGTTTTCCACTTTTAGTATTATGCCGAGAATTATATCCAATACGCCGGCTAACGGCATTGTGGCTGATGTGATTCAGGTTCTAGGCAATCATTTTTGCCAATCAGGAACTTGTCCGACGTCTCCTAATCGGTCGGATACAAGCAATAATGTGAAATTTGGTTCTACTCAAGCGCTAGATAGCGATTTTGCCAATCAAACAGGCGGCGCCGGCGCTTGTAATGGCGCAGGAGCAGGTTGGACTCATGCGGAAATTTGCGTAAAAGTTCCTTCAGGCATTCCAACCGGCAGCCAGCCGACAAAAGTTCGAACTAATAATACTTATGATTCCAACACCAAAACGTTTACCGTTAATTCTACTGTGCCTAATGATCCGACTAATTTAAACCAATTTAAAGAAAATGGGACAACGATGATTCCCGCCGGCGGGACAACTGTTTCTTCCAATGTTGTGCTTAAAGCCACTTCTACTGCTTCGTTAAGCATCAATATGCTTTTGCAAGTCGAAGTTGAGGCAACTGGCGCATCTTTTGACGGCATTGGAATTATTGACGGTCCGGTTTGTACTGGTTGCACTTCCACTTCAACCGCTGTAAATGTTGCCGGTCTTTCTGACGGCACGAAACATTGGCGGGCGCGCACAAAAAACACTTCTACCAGTGAATATTCTAATTGGGTTTATTATGGCACCAGCGATATTAATGAAACTGATTTTAAAATAGACTCCACAGCGCCGACTATTACTTTTACGCCAACTGACACTTGTGCTGGCGGTCAAAGCAATCTCGGTTCTAACAGCGTGACTATTAACTGGTCTCTTAACGAGCAAGCCAACGGCCAAGCAGAATACAGCACTAATTCTGATTTGAGCGGCAGTATCAATTATCCAATTCCGGCAAGCGCCACTTCCACTTCGCATGCAATTATTTTAAGTAATCTTAATTCAGGCACCACTTATTATTACAAGGCAAAATCTCAGGATAATGCCGGCAATTTAGCAAATCGTCCATCAGCCCAGCCTTATTGTTCGTTTACAACAGGCAGCGTAACTCAGCCGGCAAAAACCACGAAATTTTTTGTAATCGGCGCTACTAGCACGATTGCCGGTGGCAGTACCGCTTCAACTAGTTTTGCGGTTTATATGCCAGAAACAGCAGCTTCTACCACTAGCGCGTTCGCAGTAATTAGGGGCATATATGATACAACAGGTTCTTCACCGAATAAAATAGGCATTCAAATAAATTCTCAAGCAGTCAAATACTATGAAATACCTTTGATTTTAGGAAAAGGACATTTCAAATTTATTTATCAAATTATTACTTTAAATGTTGATCCAACAACAAATACTCTTTATATTACTCCCGAAGCTAATACATCAGTTAATGTATCATCTGTAGATGTATCTGTTACATATAAATATTCACCGTAATTTTTTAATTAACATTTATAAATATTAATTAAATTTAATAATTAAAGGTATGAAAAAATTATTATATGCTTTTGTTTTATTTTTCTGTATAAGTATTATTTTTGCCACTACGGTTTTTGCTGAAATTGCGCCTGTGCAATCATGGGCAGTTCGGTATAATGGAATAGGTAATAGGCATGATTATAGTAAGAAGATTGCCGTAGATGTTTTAGGAAATGTTTATGTGACGGGCTATAGCGAGATTGGATATTATGCTTTTACTACTATTAAATATGATACTAATGGCAATCAATTGTGGGTAGCAAAATATGATAATGGTGGTAGCGACGTTCCAATTGACATTGTGATAGATATTTTAGGAAATGTTTATATAACAGCGGGGAACGGCTCTGATTATATTACGATAAAGTATGACACTAAAGGTAATCAACTTTGGGTAGTACGATATGATGGCGGGTCTTCAGATTACGTAAAAGACCTTTCAATTGATACCGTAGGAAACGTTTATGTGACAGGATGGAGTTTTATCACGCATAGCGAATCGATTGGTTCTTATGATTATGTTACTGTAAAATATGATACTAATGGCAATCAATTATGGGTAGCAAAATATGATAATAACAGAAAATATGACTTTGCAGCTGCTCTTTCAATTGATACCGTAGGAAACGTTTATGTGACAGGATGGAGCGATAGTGTGGCGGGTTCTTATGATTATGTGATTATAAAGTACGACTCTAACGGCAACCAACTTTGGGTGGCAAGATACGATAACGGAGGAACTTTTCAGGGCGATATTTCAACTAGTATTGTGGTTGATGCCCTGGGAAATGTTTATGTAACTGGATTTAGCCGTCCCGTGACAAATCCTTATCCCCACGATTTCTATGATTTTGCTACCGTAAAATACGATACCAATGGCAACCAACTTTGGGTGGCAAGATACGATAATAAAGATGGTAATCAAATTATCGCCCTTACAATCGATACCTCGGGCAATATTTATGTCTCCGGGCGGAGTTATAATGATTACATTACAATAAAATATAATAATAACGGCAATCAAATATGGGTGGCAAAATATGATAATGGAGCTGGTTATAGAGTTGTCAATACAGTTGATGTTTTAGGAAATGTTTATGTAACAGGTGGAAATTCTATTATAAAGTATGATTATAATGGAAACCAATTATGGAAAGATAGATACGACGGAAATGCTGTTGATATTGTAATAGATTCATTAAGAAATATTTATGTGACTGGACATAGTTATAGTATTGCAAGTGGCGATGATTACCTCACGGTAAAATATACTACGAATAATAATTTTTGGTCTCAAATTCAAAATTCCTCAGCGGGATGGCTTAATCTTCGCAAAACACCTGGTAATCAAAACAAACCAGCAGACGATATTATCAAAACAGTTCCCAATGGTTGGGCAGTTAAAGTTGCAAGTACTACTAGTGAGGGTGGAAATTATATAGATTTAGACGGTTACCGTTGGTACAAAGCTGAAGATGTTACTGATGGGGTCGTTGGTTGGATGGCGGCAAAATCTCTGCCTGATGAAATAATATATTTAGATTACGATTTCAATAATCAGTCAAATCTAGAACAAAAAGCCACGGCTCAACTTGATACTTCTGAAAAACGAAAACCAATAATACTTCAGGCAGTTGATAATTTTTATATTGTAAGCACCACTAATTCTCTTTATAGCGGAGGTGGCGGCTTGGACGGTTTAAATAATTTCCAAAAATTTATTCAAGGAGCAAACTTCTTGAAAGAATTCGTTCTAGCAATTACAGCCGAGGAATCAGGGCCGAGCTTTAATAATGAAATATGCTCCAACGCGCTAGACGGCGGCATAGGAATTATACAAATCACATCCTTGGGATTTAAGGGACTTGGCAGTGGTTTATATAATAAGCCGAAATTAACTGATTGCGATAAAAACACAATTGGCTGGACTGGTAATTTAAGCAAATATTATTCAAACGCCGTCCAAGGTATTTACGCCAATATTAAAGACGGTTTTCGCGTTCTCCAAGAGAAATATCGCAGCCAGTGTTTTGAAGAAGTATCTGGCGGGCTTTATTTTAATTGCAATGATATAAGGAGAATTTTGACTATTTGGGGTTATAACGGTTTTGGCGATGAAAGCGGAAGTTATTTAAATAAAATAGCAGCAAGACTTGAAACGTTATCGAGTTATTTCAGTGGCATTGCTTATCCAGATACAGACCAGTTTATTCAGAAATTAAGAAAAGCTGATAGGCAAAAAATATTAGCTCTTCTTAAAAGCCCCGGCGAGCTTCAAATAGAAGATAAAAATGGCAACATTACCGGAGTTGTCGATAGCGTTATTCAAGAAAATATCCCTAATTCTCTTTACGAAAAAGACTATAAAGGCATTGCAATTTTCTTTCCAAAAAATCCCTATATTTATCGCGTAATTGGCACTAGCAGCGGCGCTTACGGCTTTAATGTTGATTTTTTCAATGATGATATTACCCAATCTTTCAGAGCCAAAGATATCCCAATTACTCTTGGCGAAATTCATGAATATTATATTGATTGGGACGCTTTATTAAATGGAGAAGCGGGCACTACGCTTCAAATAGACCAGAACGGTGATAAAATCGTTGATAAAACTTTTATTTCTGATGAAACCTTTGAACCGGAAGACATTTTTCTCCAATCGCAGACATTAATCGATTTTGAACCGAATGTTTTAAATTTAGAAAGCAACGGCATTGCCACGACTTATATTGAATTGCCGATTGGATGCAATATTAATGACATAGGCACTTCGTCAATACGATTAAATAAGGTTGTCCACATATTATCAAAACCGATAGAAATCGGAGATTACGATAAAGATGGCATATCAGATTTGATGATAAAATTTGAAAGAGAAAATATAAAATCTGCTGTTATTGTAGGTGAGAAAATACCCATAATTATTACTGGTAAAGTTCTTTGTAATGGAAATTATTATCATTTTAAAGGCCAGGATATTATCAAAATAATAAACAATAAAGCAGAGATTGTGCCAAATTCAGTAGTTTCGCGCTGGGCGTTGGTGCAAAAAATATTTAATAATGCGGGAGAAAAAGTGATTGCTATGTTTTATAGAATATTGAAATAAAATAAAGCAATAGTAATTTATGGATATAAGAGAATTATTTCAAAACAAAGGAAGATTTTATTTTTTATTATTTTCTATTGGTTTTTTGATTTTTTTAACGGCGATTAAAGCATTAGCAGTTGACCAGATCAAATCCACCGAATTTTTTGTTTCTTCTTCCGAATCTCAAATATCTTCAGCCACTAGCACTGATTTTACTATTTACATCGGCGATAATTTAGCCGGAGTTTCTAATCCCGTAAAATCCGCTTATTTTGAAGTATCCGGAGTTTATACCGGCAGCGGTTCTTTGGAATTAAAAATCGACAACGACACAGCCACTTCCAAAACTTTTTCGTTGCCCAATGTCGGCGCCACTCCAACTCCATATGAGATAATTTACAAAGACGATACCAATAAAATCAATCCATCTTCAGCCGGCTCTTACAATTACACTTTAAATATTATTCCCACCGGAATCACTATTTCCGGATTAGGCGCGGAGATGAAGTTGACTCACAGATATGTTCCGCCTTCTTGTCCTGATGGCCAGCCGACTAACGAAAAAATCAAATCCACCGAATTTTTTGTTTCTTCTTCCGAATCTCAAATATCTTCAGCCACTAGCACTGATTTTACTATTTACATCGGCGATAATTTAGCCGGAGTTTCTAATCCCGTAAAATCCGCTTATTTTGAAGTATCCGGAGTTTATACCGGCAGCGGTTCTTTGGAATTAAAAATCGACAACGACACAGCCACTTCCAAAACTTTTTCGTTGCCCAATGTCGGCGCCACTCCAACTCCATATGAGATAATTTACAAAGACGATACCAATAAAATCAATCCATCTTCAGCCGGCTCTTACAATTACACTTTAAATATTATTCCCACCGGAATCACTATTTCCGGATTAGGCGCGGAGATGAAGTTGACTCACAGATATAAGCCGCCGAATTGCGGCGGTGGTTATCCGGCAACTGGAGATTTAATTTCTTTGGTTTTTGATACTGGCATTGAAGGCGCGGCTTATAATTCAGTAATGTTTAAAGGTACAAAGCCAGTCAACACAAAAGTAAGGTTTCAATTTGCCACTTCCAATAATTCCGGCGGGCCGTGGAGTTATATCGGCGGCGCGACTTGTGCGGTTGGTGATTGGTATGATGTGCCTAATGTTGATTCTCCGGTAGAAATCACTTGTGCTCCTTCCAGTCATAATAATCAACGATATTTCAGGTATAAAATTCAGTTATGTTCGGCGTCGGATTGTTCGAGCGGCGGCAGTGATACGCCTAGCGTGACAGATGTAGTTGTTAGTTGGTCTCCGTAATTAGCTTATTAGCTTGATAGTTTATGAAAAATTTTAAAGATTCATTATTAATATCAAAAATTAAATAAATTGAAAAATGCTTCCTTCTTTTTTATCTAAAATTATGGAATCAAATAAGCTAACGAGCTGTCAAACTAACAAGCAGAATAATGGCTTTACTCTCTTAGAGCTTTTAGTTTATGTCGCAATCTTGTCAGTTGTGACTATAATACTTAGCGATATTTTTATTTCTTTCAGTCGCGGCAGGGGACAGTCGGAAGCTTATTCTGAGGTCAATTCCAATATAATGTTTACTATTGAAAAAATCAGCCAAGATTTAAGGTCCGCCACGTCTTCCGTGGCAATTACTATGCCTATCAGTACCAGTACGCCAACTAATATTTTGTCTGCTGTTGTCGGTGCCAGTACGATTACCTATGCAACGAGTACCGCTGGTCAACTGTTAAGAACCGTTGGCAGTGATTCTTATTCCATTACCTCTGACTTGGTTAATGTGGATGCGCTAACCTTCAAGCGCTTGGAAAATATAAATCCGGTTTTTGGCGTGAATATGGCTTTTACGAGTGTTGAGATAAATATTACGATGAGTTATAAGAGCCAAAGTCCGGATTGGCAATATTCTCAGAGTAAGAAAACCACGATAGGAATCAGGAATTAGGAATTATGAATAATGAATCAAATAAAATTAAATCTTTTGTCGATTTAGATGTCTGGAAGGAGGGGCATAAAATGGTTCTAGATATTTATGAAATTACTAAACATTTTCCCAGAGAAGAGCAATTTGGATTAATTATCCAATTACAAAGAGCAGCCGTTTCTTTTACATCAAACATAGCGGAGGGATTCAGTAGAAACTCTTATAAAGAAAAAGTACAATTTTATTCGATAGCTTTAGGTTCGCTTACCGAAATACAAAATCAATTATTAATAGCAAAAGATATCGGTTATATTACATGCGAAAATTTTGATAATCTTTTTGACCAGACAGTAAAAGTTAGCAGAATCGCCAATGGTCTTATTAAAAAATCTAAATTCATAATTCAAAATTCATGATTCATAATTCTCAAAAAGGAGCCGCCACTTTACCAACTATTATCGCTTTAACCATTTTAATTCTCGCGGTAGGCATCGGCATTACCGCTGTCAGTTTTACCGAAAGTTTTATTTCCGCAGGTCAAAACCAATCAACCAGAGCTTTATTTTACGCTGAAGCCGGAGCGCGCGATGCTTTGATGCGGATTGCGCGCAATAAAAATTATTATTGTACCAGCCCCTCAGCCGGCTGTTATCAGATAGATTTTGTTTCTAGCGGATGTTCAACAAATGAAGGCTGTGCTAAAATAACAGTGAGTGATGCAAGTTCGCCAAAAGTAATTATTTCCGAAGGCCGAGTGAATAGTAATATCAGAAAAGTTCAGGCTGATGTTTATTTTGACGCCGCGTTTAACGGAGAAATAAATAACATTCAGTGGCAAGAACTGACGAATTAATTCAAATGAATTTTTAATTTATCGATTAATAGCCGAGAAACCAGCGAGCTATTAAATTATTAAATAATAAACGATGAAATTTGACATATTAAAACTTTTTACGCGGGACGAACCGATTGCGGGAGTGGAAATAAACGATGATTTTATTCGGCTGGCGCTTTTAGATATTAAGAGTAATGAGTCAGACAAGAAGCTAGGCAAGAAACTTGAAAAACCAGAAAAAAATATTCAAGTTATAGAAATCAAGGCGCTTGGCGAAAAATCCTTAAAAGAAGGCGTTATTATAAACGGCGAATTAAAAGATAAAGCGTCGTTTGTGGGCGCATTAAATAATTTATTAGGAGAAATCAAGCCAAGGATAAGATACGCTATAATTTCTTTGCCGTCCAATAATGTTTATTCCCGCATCTATTCTTTTCCTAAAACCGTAAGCAGTGAAAAAATAGAAGATGCGATGAAATTATCCATTGGTTTTCAATTGCCCAATAAAACGGAAGATATTTATCTTGATTGGGAAAAAGGGGAAAGTCAGAAAAATATATTTAACGGAGAAAAAATAGCCGATCAAATAGATAATAATATCAGCGAAAAAAAAGAAATCTTTTTGGCGTCAATTTCTAAAGCGCAAGTCAATAATTACTTGGAAGTTTTTAATTTATCCGGTCTTAATGCGGTTGCTGTTGAATTTCATCCAATGAGCATTTTAAGAGCTATTGACGCACCCAGCGGCAAAAATATCGCATTTTTGGTTTTTAAGAAGGATGGCGCAGAAATTGTTATTGCCGAAAATAAAATAATCAAGTTTAGTCGATTTTTGCCGTTGAATTTTTTGAAGGAAAAAAGCATATTTATTGAGGAAATCAGGAAAATTATTGATTTTTATGAATCAGAAAATTCGGTTGAGATATCTGATATTAGAATTGTCGGCGATGATAAGGGTTCAATGAATTCAAGCCAGTTGTCAAAGCCGATTTTGCCTGCAAAAATTATCAAGTCTATTTTAAATCTGGAGAGCATTAAATCTTCCGGTAAAATAACCGTTATAAAAGAAGAAAACAATCAATGGTTGGCATCTTTAGGAGCGGCTTTGCGGGGCATTTTACCAAGACCGGAAGATGAATTGATTAGCTTGATGCCTATTGGTACGGAAGAAGCTTATGAAAATCAGAAAGCTATTGTTTTTTCAGAATTTATTGCCAATTTAACCATTGGCCTTTCCGTGTTTTTCGTTGTTGTTTTTGTCGGCGCGTGGATTTTAATGCTGTCTTTTCAGAAAAATTTCGAGCAGCGGCTCAACATTTTGAATTCTTTGCCTTTGCCGGCAGAAGCCGCTAATTTAGAAGAGCGGGCAAAAAATTTTAACGAACAAGCGGAAAAATCAAGCATTATTTTATCAACTATTCCGAATTGGAGCTCTGTTTTGGAAGAATTAAAAGCGAGAACAGTATCGGGCATACTAATAAATAATTTATCTATAGCCGCGCCGGTTGATGCGATAAATTTAAAAGGAGTCGCTCAAAATCGCGACCAGTTGAATTTATTTAAGAAAACGCTTGAAGGTTCGGCTATTTTCATTGATATAAAATTACCCCTAACAAATTTAGAGGCCAAAGAGAATGTGCCATTTTCTCTATCATTTCGTTTAAAAGATCCGAATATTATTTATGCCCAGTAAAAATAAAGTTTTTACGATAATTTTTAAGAATTTTTTAAAAGCCGTTGCGGCAATTATTATTGCAATTATTGCGCTTTTATTTTTCAGCCGGCAAATTGTAAAAATTAGCGAGTCGTTGGCAGAACAACGGGCTTCGGCTTTTATTTTGGAGAAAAAAAATGATGTAATAACTCAGCTTAGCGAAGATTTTAATCTTATTGGAGACGCGGATAAAAAAATAGAAAACGCTTTTCCGCCCGCAGAGAATATTTTGGGATTTGTTGCGGCCCTGGAAACTCTCTCAAACCAAACTTCATTAAATCAGGTTTTGAGTTTTGGCACGCCGGTTGTTTCAAGTATTGATTATAATATCAAGCTTAGCGGAAATATTTCTAATCTGATAAGTTATTTGAAGCGTTTTGAAAAGCTCCCGTATTTTACGGAAATTTCATCGATAAATTTAAGCGCTTCAAGCGGAAATTGGGAAAACGATTCGTTGATTTCTTTAGAAGCTAAAATTCATACAAAATGACACTGGAAGTAATTTTAAAAAAAATAAAACTGAAAAAGGTTATTTACCCGATCATTACTTTGGGAATTTTATTAATAGTGGCTATTGTTTTTGCTTATTCGGCAAAATTTTTATCTCATTCCATCAATAAGGCTCTGTTTCTTGACAGCGCATTGGCCGAATCTCTTTTAATAAAACTTGATTTGGGTAAATTTAATTTGATAGCCAATAAATTATCCATTGAAATAAACCTTGTAGTTCCTGAAAAGCCTCAAGTAGAAGAAGCGGCAATCCCCTTAGAAGAATCAAAAAAAGACGACATTGAATCAGCTCAATTAGACAAAACTGCGGTAAAAATTGCGATTTTAAATAGCACTAAAACAAAAGGCCTAGCCGCTGACCTTGAAAATTTTTTGATAACTGCCGGTTTTCTAATTGAGCATACGGGAAATACTTCTCCGCTTGAAGCATCAACGGTTATTAAGATAAAAGAAAGTAAAAATAATTACAAAACTCTTATAAGAGAAGCCGTCTCTCAAAAATATCAGTTAGCCGAGGACCAAATACTTCAAGAAAGCGAGGAAAATGATATTATTATAATAATCGGTTCACCCCGTTAGAGAATAGTTCAATGATATACACTTACGTCATAAAAAGTAAAAAAGACAGGAAATGGTACACCGGTTCTACTAATGATTTACGGAAACGCTTTAAGCAGCACAGTAATAACGAAATATCGTCTACAAAGGGACGAGGGCCCTTTATGCTTATTTATTATGAGGCCTGTGTTAATGATCATGACGCAAGGGTGAGAGAAAAATATTTGAAAACAGGAATGGGTAAAAGATATTTAAAGAATCGCTTAAAGCGTTTCTTTTCTCTAACGGGGTAAATAAGATTTTTTATGTCTCTACGCCAAAAATTAATTTTAACTCTTGGTTTATCTGTTGTTTTAATAATCAGCATAGTTTTTTATTTTTTAGAGATTAACTTAAAAACTCATTTAAAAGAGCAGGCATTTAATAATCTTCGAGTTATTGCCGAAATAAATGAAGGAGCTTATTTTATGTTCATTGAAACTTTAAAAACAAGAGTTTTAGATTGGAGCTCTGATGGATATATCAGGGAAATGGCGGAAAAAATCACAGAATCTCAAAAAGAGAGCGATATTAATGAGTTAAGCAGTTACTTGCGGGAAAGAAAAATGCCATATGACCATTCGGTAATTTTAGTTGATGTTTTGGATAAAAATGGAATTGTTGTCGCTTCTTCAAGAGATGAGAGGCTTGGATTAGATGAAAAAGCTGAGGAAGAAAAAATAAAAGCTCATCGCTTCAGTGAAGCGATAAATTCCGATTTTGGAGAATCTTTCACAACCAGCATGATTTATGAATTTGACGAGCATGACGAACCGATGATTCATTTGGTTACCAAGATCTTTTCGCTCTCAAGGGATTCTGAAAATAAATTCAAACCATTAGATGCTGTTTTATTGATACATTTTTCCGAAACCAGTCGGTTTGGTAATATTTTGAGCGGCAAGTGGCAAGAGGGAGAAGGCGCGTTAAGCGGGCAGGCGCTTTATGATAATTATAAAACAGCGGAAACTTATCTTGTTAACAGCGATCGGCTGATGATTACGCCCTCGCGTTTTATAGAAGATTCTATTTTAAAAATAAATGTTAATACCAAGCCGGTTGAAGAATGTTTTGAAAGAGAAAAAGAAGTAGTTGGCGAATACCTTAATTATGCGGGCGAGAAAGTATTTGGAGCGTCAATGTGCTTAAAAAGAGACAATGCGGTATTAATAACCGAAGTCAAACCTGATGAGATTTTTACGCCGACCGAAGAATTGAAAAAAGATTTTATCTTAAGCGGATTTTTAGTCGTATTTTTAAGCCTTCTGATGATTATTTTACTTAGCCAGCTTCTTTTAAGGGAATTAAAAAGCGTTTCCGATGCTGCCGATAAAATTTCTGAAGGCGATTTAAGCGCTCGAATAAAAACAAAATCAAAAGATGAAATAGGCCGTTTGGCGATTGTATTTAATAAAATGCTGGATAAAATAGAAAATTCTCGACTGGAGCTGGAAAAAGTTAATTCCAGCTTAACTGAAAAAGTGAAGGGAAAAACATCTGAACTTGAAATGGCAAAAAATAGTTTGGAGCGCGAAGTTAGCGAGCAAACAGTTCAATTAAAAGAAAAATTATCCGAGTTGGAAAAATTCAAAAAACTTACTATTGGACGAGAATTAAAGATGATTGAACTTAAGAAAAAAATAGAAGAATTAGAAAAAGGCCATGGCGACACTAGCCACTAACCGCTTATCACTTATAATTAAATTAATATGGATTTAAATAAAACCGATGACCAAAAAGAATTTAATCGCAATCCGGCCGAGCTTGATATTGGCCAGCTTTTGCCGTTAAGGCCGACCATGGGCGATTCCGTGCCTGTTTTGCTCTGGAGATTAATCAGAATCAGCGGTTTGCATAAAGTTTTTGAAGAAGAAACGCCCACAATGAGTTATTTTATTGGCAAGCATATCGGAGAAATGTTGAAAGTTGATAATTTAGAAAATCTTAAAGATAAATTAGCCGATTTAAAAATCGGAAAAATAAATTTTATTGTCAATTCTGATGATAACGTGGAATTTGAAATAGCGGAATGCATTACTTGCAGCGGTATTACGCCGCCTTTAGGCCGTCCCATTTGCCAGTTGGAGGCAGGCATTATTGCCGGAGCCTTGGAAAACATTTATCTAGGGAAAAAAGTAGTCAGTGAAGAAACAAAATGCATAGGCGGCTTGGGCGATAAGACGTGTGTAATTGAGTGCAAAATAGTATAAATTAAAATGATAGATATAAATTTTAATAGAATAAAACTTGCTCACAAGGAAGAAGCAGATTATGAAAGGTCAAGAACAAAAGTGCTTGAAAAAATTTTAGATAGAAAAACGGCAGAAAGTAATATAAGGCTAAAAGAAAAAATTAGCGAAGCAGAAAAATCGGAATCCGCCTTGTTTAATATTCTTGAAGATGTTAAAGAGATGGAGGATGTTTTAAAAGAAAAAGGGGAAAGATTGAAAACTATTATTTCCGCAATGGGAGACGGATTGCTGGTTATAGATAGAGATTATAGGATTCAATTAATGAATCCGACAGCCGAACGATTGCTTGAAATTGATACTTTGGGGGTAATCGGCCAGGATGCAAAAAAATTTATAATAATGTATAAAGGCGATCAATTGCTTCCCGATGACGAGCGGCCGGTTGCCCGAATGTTTAAAAATCGCCAGTCAGTGATAATTTCCAGCCCTGAAGAAGATTTGTATTATCAAACCGTTAACGGCAAGAAATTTCCCGTGGCTATATCAGTTACGCCATTATTGCAGGATAACGGAATTTCCGGAGCAGTAGTTGTTTTTCGGGATATCAGCGACACAAAAGCGTTGGATGAGGCGCGAAAAAGTTTTATTTCCTTGGCTTCGCATCAATTGCGCTCTCCACTTACTGTTATCCGCTGGTATGTAGAACTTTTTAATTCCGACGAATTCGGGAAACTGACTAAAAAACAAAAAGGTTTTCTTAATGATATTCACGTTTCCGCTTTAAAATTAATAGATACGATAGATTTATTTTTGTCCTTATCAAGAGCAGAAAGCGGCAAAATGGAACTCAATTTGGCCAAAGCCGATATTTTAGCTTTTACCAAAGGGATTATTAAGGAATTAACTCCGCTGTTTAAAGAAAAGAAACTTAAAGCAAGCCTTGATTTTAAGGGCTCGGTGCTAGAAACTAATTTTGACGCTTCGCTATTAAGGCAGGTTTTGATTAACCTGATTTCTAATGCCGTTCGTTATACTAATGAAAGCGGTAAGATAGAAATCGGACTGGATAAAAATTCTAAAGAAGTAGTTTGTTTTGTTAAAGACGACGGCATTGGCATACCGGAGAATCAGAAAGATAAAGTATTTGGCAAGTTTTTTAGAGCTGACAATGCTATTACTAAAATTCAGAATGGCACGGGACTGGGTTTGTCTTTAGTTAAGGCGTTGGTAGAAACCTGGAAAGGACGAGTTTGGTTTGAGTCTCCGGCAACTTGGTTAATTAAAGGTCGTCAAGAAAAAAAAGGCACAATTTTTTATTTCACAATACCAATTTAATTTATCATGAAGAAAGTTTTAATAATTGAAGACGACGAAGCAATTTCAAGAGTTTACTCTATTAAATTAAATCAGGGAAAAGCGGAAACAATTATCGCTTCTGACGGCGAAGAAGGTTTTAAAAAAATTACTTCGGAAAAACCCGATTTAATTTTACTTGACTTGATGCTTCCTAATAAAGACGGTTTTTGGGTTTTGGAAGAAATTGCCAAGCATGCAGAGCTTAAAAAAATTCCTGTTTTAATTTTATCTAATCTCGGCCAGCAGGCTGATATTGATAGGGCAATGAAGTTGGGCGCTAAAGATTATTTTATAAAAACCAGCATTTCGGTTAATGAAATGGCGGAAAAAATCAATAAATATCTTTAAGCGCTTAACGCAACAAGTTGTCGAAAGAATCAGAAAAAGTCTGGCATTATAAACTCGTTATGGTGTGTGGGTTATCCACAGCCATTGCTTGTTTTTATTTCTGCATAATTTAAAATAATAGAAACAAGTCGTTTTAATTTATTTATAAAATAATTTATGACACAGCCAAGAGGAATAAGAGAAATAGGGAAAAAAGGTTTTACGCTTTTGGAGCTTTTAATTGTTATCGGCATTATTGCCGTATTATCAGTTGCTATTATTTTCGTGCTCGACCCGGCGGAAACTTTAAGGAAATCGCGCGATGCTCAGAGGATGTCGGATTTAGCAACGCTTAAAACCGCTTTGGGAATCTATGTAACAAGTAAAACTACGCCTTATTTGGCAGGCGCAGCTTCTAATACGGCTTGCAAAACTAATTCTGGTTATGCTTCCGGCGATAAAGTATATTACAGCTATTCCAGCGATTCGCCTGGCGCCCTTATTACTGATACCACTCTTGACGGAGGAACAACCGATCCTTCTGCCGGTCAAGTGTTTAACTCTTCTACCTCGCTTACCAATGCCACGGGTTGGCTGCCGGTTAATTTAGACAGCTTAACGGGCGGTTCTCCGATATCGGCAATGCCGACTGATCCGGTAAATACTATTGCTACTCCGTCGGCAGTTGTTTCGACCGATTTAGTTTATCGATATGTTTGCAATTCCGATACGCTTAAATATGAAATTGACGCTCAATTGGAAAGCACCGCTTATACCAGCGATGATAATAAGCGCACCAAAGACGGCGGCAATAACAGCAACTATTATGAAGTTGGCACGGGCTTGAATATTTTAGGCAGCGGAACGGATTTCTAAAATAAATAAAAAATAAAAAACAGCCCCGCAAAAAGGGGCTGTTTTTATTATAATAAAAATGATATAATTTTTTTAAGAAAAGCTTGCTAACTAATTAGCTAAACAACAAAACCGCTAAAAAGCCAAAGAGCTTTAATATGCACATTGTAGAGGAAAAATTAAAATCAATTTTTAAAAAATCAGGGCTTGTTGACGATAAAGTTTTTGAATCCGCTAAAGAAGAATCTTTAAGGTCGTCGCAGACTATTGCTGATGTATTAATTGGACGCGGAACAATTCCCGAGGATTATATGGTTGAACTTTTACAGCCTTATTTTGGCGCAAAAATAGTTGATTTGAAAAAAATAATTATTCCGCCGGAAATTTTGGAATTAGTGCCGGAATCTTATGCTAAATCAAAAAAAGTAATTATTTTTGAGATTGATAAGGAAAATAATATTGTCAAAGCGGCCATGATTGACCCCTTGGATTACGACGTTCTAGAATTTTTAAGAGCTAAGCTGGACGCTTGGGTAGAACCGCATTTAACAACTCAAAGCAGTTTAAAATACGGGCTTAAGCAATATAAGAAAAAAATAAATTTGGAATTTAATAAAATAATTGCGGAAAATATTGAAAAAACTCTTTCGGTCGTGGGTGAACCGGATTTGAATAAAATGGCCGAAGCGGTTCCGATTATCACTATTTTAGACAGCATAATTGAGCAGGCAGTTATTTTGGGGGCTTCCGATATTCATTTTGAGCCGTTAGCCAAAGAAGTTTTGATAAGATACCGGGTTGACGGAGTGATGCAGGAGATTTTAAGTTTGCCTAAAATAATTGCGCCGATTTTAGTTGCTCGGGTAAAAGTTTTAGCCAGCCTTTTAATTGACGAACATCGTTTGCCTCAAGATGGCCGCTTTAAATTCGAGCTTGAAGATATAAGCATTGATATCCGCGTCAATATAATGCCGGTTTTTCACGGAGAAAAAGTTGAAATGCGTATTTTAAAAAGTTCAGCTCGGCCGATTGGCTTGGAAGAGCTTGGCCTTTCAAAAAAAGCCGTTGATTTAATTTATGGGGAAATCAAGAAAACCCACGGCATGATTTTAGTAACTGGTCCGACTGGCCACGGAAAAACCACAACCCTTTATTCAATTTTACAAATTTTAAATACTTCAAAAGTAAATATTACTACCATTGAAGACCCGATTGAGTACGAAATTTCGCGCATTAATCAAACTCAAGTAAATACTAAAGCTGGTATTACTTTTGCCAATGGTTTGCGGTCGCTTTTAAGGCAGAATCCCGACATAATTATGATTGGCGAAATTCGCGATAATGAAACCGTTGATATTGCAGTGCATTCGGCCTTAACCGGCCATTTGGTGCTTTCCTCGCTTCATACCAACGACGCCGCCAGCGCTTTGCCGAGATTATTAGATATGGGCGCGCCGGCTTTTCTTCTTTCCTCGACTGTTAATATGATTGTGGCTCAGAGATTGGTGAGAAAAATTTGCAGTTTTTGCATTGAATCTTATCCAATCACTCCGGAAATAAAAAGGCTGATTATGGCCCAATTATCGGCTGTTCCGGAAACGCCGATTAAAGCAAAAAATCTTCCAACAAGATTATTCCGGGGCAAGGGATGTAAGATTTGCAATAATTCCGGCTTTCATGGGCAAATCGGCGTATTTGAAGTTTTAAGAGTTACGGATAGTATCCGGGAATTGTTGCTGAAGTTGGTGCCGGTTGGAGAAATAAGAAAACGCGCTATTAAAGAAGGTATGACGACTTTATTTGAAGATGGCTTGGATAAGGTCGAAAGAGGAACAACGACGATTGAAGAAGTGTTAAGAGTAATCAGAGAATAGTTTTTAGCTTTCTAGCTCCTTAGTTATAAAAGTTATAAACTAACGAGCTGATAAGCTATCAAGCTAACTGGCTTATATTATGTTTTTTTCTTACGAAGCAACAGATAAAAACGGATTATTAGTAAGAGGCAGATTAGAAGCCGAAAGCCGCGCTGAAGTTATTCAATATCTGGAAAAGCATGATCTTATTCCGATAACCATTGATGCTGAAGGCGGAGAAAGAACAGGCAACCGCGCTTCAATGCTGTCTTTTTCTATTTTTGAAACAATCAAACCGGTTGATCGCATACTTTTGGTTCGCAATCTGGCTGCTACGATTAAAGCCGGTTTAAATATTATTGAATCGCTGGATATTCTTATTGCCGACACGACAAAAAATTTAATGAGAAAAATTCTTATTTCTGCAAAAGCGAATCTTCAAAAAGGCCAGCCGCTTTCTTCGACTTTTGAATATTATAAAAAATATTTCCCGCCGATTTTTAGCGGATTGATTAGAGCCGGTGAAGCTTCCGGAAAATTGGATGAATCTTTTGAGGAATTGGGCCGTTATTTGGTGAAAGAATATAATTTAGCAAGAAAGGTCAGGTCAGCATTGGCTTATCCAATGGTTCTCGTGGTGGCAAGCATTGGAGTAATAGGTCTGCTTTTATTTTTTGTTCTGCCTCGTTTGGCTAAATCTTTTAAAGCGAGCAAGGCGGAGCTTCCTTTTCTTACCAGAGCGCTTGTCGGCACGAGTAATTTCTTAATTTCTCACTGGATTCTTGTTTTAGCGGCAGTCATTGGATTAGTTTGGTTTTTCGTTTATTTCAGAAAAACATCTTTCGGCCGTCATTTGCTCACTAGAATATTTTTGACAGTTCCAGTGGCGCGGGAGCTTGTTAAAAAAGTGGCTTTAGTGCGCTTTACAAGGACTCTGGGCAGTTTGATATCAAGCGGCATAAATATTATCGAAGCTTTGAAGCTTTCAACCGAAGCGGTTTCTAATGAAGTTTATAAAAAAGCGATTTTAGAATCAGTGGACCAGATAAAAAACGGCGTGCCCTTGTCCAAAACATTGATAAAACATCAATCACTGTTCCCTCACTTGCTGATAAACATGATAGCCGTGGGCGAGCGAACCGGCACTTTAGAGCAAGTATTAAATACATTTGCCGATTTTTATGACGAAGAAGTGGATAACGCGCTCAAGGATTTAGTGACTTTCATAGAACCGGTATTGATTCTTTTTATGGGTTTGATAATCGGAACTATCGCTTTTTCGATTCTTTTGCCTATTTATCAATTAGTTGGAAAATTCATCTAGTAATGATTATTAAATGCGGCTTAAAACGAAATGCGAAAATTTAAATTTCAAAAAGGATTCAGTTTGTTGGAATTATTGCTTGTTGTCGGCATTCTTTCTATTATATCATTAGTTGCCTTTGGAGCGTATCGCGACTTTGTAAAAAATTCCGGGCTTGATTCAATTGCCAAAGGCATCATTTTTGATTTAAAAGGCGCGCGAGCCAAAGCAATGACTGCGGAAAATAACTTAAAATGGGGCGCTCATTTTATCAACAGTACTGATGATTATTACGAGATATTTTCCACGCCAACCGACTATTCCAGCGCTTCAACAACCATTGATTCAACCGTATATCTTGGGGGAAATATTTCTTTCAGCGAACCGGCGGTTTCTTCAACGATTATTTTTGCTAAAATAAAAGGCACGATCTCCGCTACCACAACTATTACTGTTATTTCTGAAAGCAACAGTAAAACAATAACCGTGACTCCGATTGGAAATATTTACTGAATTTAAAGCAATAAGCGTTTTAGCCTAATTTGACTTTCTTCGGGATTTTATTTATTATTAACGGATTAAAAATGAAAAAAATCAGCCAAGAAAACGAAGCGGAAATAGTCTGGCAGATTCCGGAATATGAATATCAGCCAAAAGATGTTAACTGGTTTTGGTTAAGCTTGATTTTGGCGATAATTATGTTGGCTTTTTCTTTTTGGCAGGAAAATTTTTTATTTGCGATTTTCGTCTTAATTGCATTTTTTGTGGTTAATGTTTTTGCGCGCCGATTTCCGCCGATTTGGGAATTTAAAATTAATAAGAGCGGAATTTCTTTGAATTTAACCACTGGAGAAAATAAACGATTCTATGGCTATAATGATATTGAGAGTTTTGATATTCACGACGCGGGCGAGGAATATAAAGAATTGATTTTACAATTTCACAAAAAATTTTCACCGCATTTAAAAATTAATATTCATTCATCGGACGAGGAAAAAATTAAGAGATTTTTAACGCAATTTATAAAACAAGAAGAAATTGAGCCGTTATTGATTGATTCCTTGTCAAAATTAATACGATTTTAAAAAAATAGACGATAAAATTTTGCCCTCGTCGTTCAACGGATAGGACGCAAGATTGCGGATCTTGTAATCGAGGTTCGATTCCTCGCGAGGGCACTAGGCAATTATTTAAGTAAGCTTTAGAATTTTTTATCAGTGAATTTATAAGACTTAGAATAAGAAACGTCAGGAATGCCGTTTTTTGTTTGTCTTTGACATATTCATATTTTGTGTATCATTATAAGTAGCATTTAAGAATTTGAAAAATTAATTGCCAGAAAGGAGGCTTGAAAATGGAAAGTATCTTGGACTGGCTGGTTTTGACGCTACTTCTAATAAACGTAGTATTTTGCGTCATGATATTTTCAAAGAAAAATTTAAATAATAAAAATTTTCGGCTGACTTTCAGTATTTTGGCTTCTTTGTTAGCGATTTTACAAAGTATTGAGACACAAATGGGTTTTAGGGATTTTGGTCTTTTACCAGTTTATTTTTTGCTTGTAAGCTCGTTTAATTTTGTAAGTTGTTTGTTTGATATTGAATTTGTTTAACTGTGATTTTTGGAATTTCCAGTATTTGTTCTTTATTTTAATCGGCTCACGTCCAAAAAGATGATGAGCCGATTTTTATTCAGTAATAGAGGAGGTTTTTGAAGAATCGGCTCAGTCGGTTTTCGGAGCTAAGTCATTCCTTGTGTTATAATTATGTAATGATAAAGCTTGTTGACCAGTTAAGCGTGATTAAAGGCGTTGGCCCAAGCTTCATTGCCAAGTTAAGGAAATTAAATATCGAAACAGTTAAAGATTTACTTTGGCATTTTCCCAGCCGATATGATGATTTTTCCCAAATTGTGAAAATTGCCGATTTAAAAATCAATCAACGGGCAACTGTTTCCGGCTTAATCCAGCAAGTAAAGATGCATCGCACCTGGCGCCGAAAAATGTTCATTATAGAGGCCTTGATAACCGACGACTCTGGCAGTATTAAGGCAATTTGGTTTAATCAGAGATTTTTGATTTCTATTTTAAAAAAGGGGAGATTGGTTAATTTGGCGGGAAAAGTTGTTGAAGCCCAAGGCGGCGGACTGTGCTTGTCTCATCCGACGCATGAATTAATAAACGAGCAATCATCAATAAACGACGAGCAACAAGCGACCAAGCACACCGGGCGCCTTGTTCCGGTTTATCCCGAGACAAAAAAATTAACTTCAAAAGCATTTAGATACTTAATCAAGCCGGCTCTTGATAATTTAGAGAATTTGCCTGAAATCTTGCCGATGCCAGTTTTAGATCAAAATAATTTTCCGGAAATTAATATCGCGATAAAACAAATTCATTTTCCCGATGAGCAGAAAGACGCCAAAGCGGCTAAAAAAAGATTTGCATTTGAAGACCTTTTTTTGCTTCAACTGGCAAATTTAGCTGCGCGTTCGGCTTTATCCCGGCAAAGATCATATTCCTTTGAAGAAAATCTTGATTTTATAAAAAATATTTTATCAAAGCTTCCGTTTGAGCTTACTTATTCCCAAAAAAAATCCTTATGGGAAATTTTAAATGACCTAAGTAAAAACAGCCCAATGAATCGCTTGCTTCAGGGTGATGTCGGTTCCGGAAAAACTATAGTGGCGGCAATTGCCGCTTTAGTCGCGGCAAAAAACGGCCGTCAGGCGGCTTTTATGGCGCCGACTGAAGTTTTAGCGCGCCAGCATTATTCGACATTTAAAAAGTTTTTTTCCGATTTTTCATCTGGCGCCGGCCTGCTTACTTCCGGCGAGGCTAAAATTTTTTATGGTGAAAACCTCGAAAGCAATTTAAAGAAACCGGAATTAATTAAAAAAATTGAACAAAGCGAAATAAAGATAGTTTTTGGAACACATGCGCTGATTCAGAAAAGCGTGCGCTTCAGTGAATTGGCTTTGGTTATTATTGATGAACAGCACAGATTCGGCGTTAAGCAAAGAGCGGAACTTTTAAAAGAGAAAGAAATAGCTCCTCATTTTTTGAGTATGTCTGCCACGCCGATTCCCAGAACTCTGACTTTGACGATTTTTGGCGATCTTGATTTAAGCATTATCAGCGAACTGCCAAAAAATCGAAAGCCGATTATTACCAAAATTGTTGCTCCGGAAAATCGGGATAAAGCCTATGCTTTTATAAGAGGCCAGGTGAAGCATGGCCGACAGGTTTTTGTGGTATGTCCAAGAATTGAACCAACGATAAATAGCGTGCAAGCAACAGATATATTGGTTGAACCGATGACTGTGGATTATAAGTCAGCAGTTAATTTTGAAGTGAAAGCAGTCAAAGAAGAATATGAAAAACTTTCCACAAAAACATTTCCTGATTTAAGAGTGGGAATATTGCATGGCAAAATGAAAACCAAGGAAAAAAATGAAATTATGCAGAATTTTAAAGATGGGAAAATAGATATTTTGGTTTCCACCTCGGTTATTGAAGTTGGCGTTGATGTTCCCAATGCCGCAATTATGATGATTGAAGGTGCGGAAAAATTCGGACTAGCCCAGCTTTATCAATTTCGCGGCCGTGTTGGCCGGGGCGAGTATCAGTCATTTTGTTTTTTGTTTACGGATTCAAGTTCTAAAGCCACTTATAAAAGATTATTTTCTATTGTTGAAGCAAAAAACGGTTTCGAGCTTGCCGAGAAAGATTTAGAAATCAGAGGGCCGGGCGAATTTTTAGGCCAATCGCAAACCGGTTATCCTGATTTGGCGATGAAAGCGGTGCAAAATCCCGATTTGGTAAAATCCAGCCGCGAAACTGCCAAGGAAATATTGAAAAACGATTTTGAGCTTAAATCATACCCATTTTTAAGAATAAGATTGGAAGAATTTAAGGCGAAAATACATTTGGAATAAAAAATAAGAGACGAATAATAATGAAATTATCGATTTCTAAAATTTTGATTCAATGATTACGCTCTGGCTATGACTAATGCGATTACTCTTCTAACTCCATTTTCTTTTAGGATTTTAACAGCTTCATCAATAGTGGCGCCGGAAGTATATACATCGTCAATTAAAAGAATATTTTTGCCTTTAAGAGAAGTATTATTTCTGATTTTAAAGCAATTTTTAATATTTTCTACGCGCGATTCTTCGCCCTTAAGTATTGCTTGAGGTTGAGCGTCTTTTATTCTTTCCAGCGCAGACGCCAATTCTAAATTAAGATTAACTGATATAAATTCAGCGAGAAGTTTTGACTGATTGAATCCCCTCATCTTTTCGCGGCTTTTGTAAAGGGGGATTGGCATAACCGAAAAATTTTTAAAATTTAAATTTGCCGCGCCTATATAATTTAATAGTAATTTTCCTAAAACAGGAGCAAGTTCCTGGAAATTTTTATATTTGAAATAATGGATTAAATTTCTAAGGATTTGGTCGTCGTAATTTCCAGCGGCCGCTAATAAATATAAATACGGCTGATTTTTTCTTCGGTGGCTGCAGATTCTTTTATTTTCCGCAAGGCGATTGCGGCAAACCGGGCAATATAGCGTGTTGTTGATTTTTATTAAATCAAAGCAATCATCGCAAATAAGCTCGTTGCTATTTTCAATATTTTTACGGCAAGCAATGCAGATTCTTGGAAAAACAATATTTAACGCTAAGTTTTTTATTTTGATTAAAATTGGAAGCATGCTATAATTTAATTATAAAAAATAATTGTAAAAATTAATATGCTTAGTTTTTTAAAATCATTTTTCACAGGAAATTCGGTCTTAGGAGTTGATATCGGCACATCTTCTATAAAAATAGCGGAAATTTCGAAATCTTCGGAAAAGCCCAAACTAAAAAATTACGGAATCCTGGAAGCTCAAAGCCACTTGGAACGTTCTAATAGCGCTTTGCAGACTAATTCCTTAAAATTAGCCGATAAAGAAACCGCTAAGCTTATTAGCGCTCTTGTAGAAAAATCAAGATTTAAAACTAAAAATGTGGTTGCTTCCATCCCGTCTTTTTCTTCTTTTGTTACGCTTGTGGAAATGCCGAAAATGAGCAATGAAGAAGTTAATAAAACAATGTCTTATCAGATTCGCCAGTATATTCCTTTGCCTGAATCGGAAGTGGCGATAGATTGGATTAAAGTTGGCGAATCAGAAAGTGAAGGTATTATTAAACAGCAGATTTTATTGGTATCAATACCCAACGAAGAAATCAGAAGATATCAGAATATATTCAAGCTGGCAGGTTTGAAATTAAAGTCTTTGGAAATTGAAAGCATGGCTTTATCAAGAGCATTGGTTTTTGGCGACTTAACGCCGACAATTTTGGTTGATATCGGAGCTTATTCTACCAATATCGCGGTTGTGGAAAATGGATTTTTAAAAAGTAATATTTTTACGGATTTTGCCGGTTCTTCTTTAACTCAGGCGATTGCTAACGGTCTGGGCATTGAGATGAAGCGGGCCGAGGAATTAAAAAAACAAAAAGGTCTTAAAGCAACCGGCGGCGAATATCAGTTATCCACATTGCCTCAGCCGTTTCTCGATGTTATAATAGGAGAAGTTGTAAGAATCAGAGAAAATTTTGAAGCCAAAAAAAGTAAAAAAATAGAAAGAGTGCTTTTGGCCGGCGGTGGCGCGAATTTAATCGGTATAGAGGAATATTTTGAAAAACAAACTGGTTTGCCGTCTGCTTTAGGTAATGCCTTGCTTCGAGTGGACTATCCCAAAGAAACAGAATTATTTTCTAAAGAATTGGGTGCAGAGCTTGCGGTGGCAATTGGTTTGGCGATTAAGTAGTAATTTTAAAAAAGACTGGAAAATAAAATTAAAAAATGCCATATAATCAATCGGTTATTGAAGAGCAATTAAAAAAAAAGGAAAGCACATCAGCCGGATTGCCGCTTAAGCTTTTTAGTTTAAGTTTAATAATTTTTTTGACCTCAATCTTTATTTATATTGGCATAGCCTTCGGTTATCGGCCTTATTTAAATTCAGAAATTAAAAAATTGGAAAGCGAAATTTTCAATTTAACTCAATCGATTGATGAAACAAAACAAAAACAGATTATCAACTTTTATTACCAGTCATTAAATATAAAAAATCTTTTAAACTCGCGAATTACAATTTCAAGAATTTTCGACCTTATTGAGAAAAATACTTATTCTAACGTTAAATACGGCAATTTTTCATTAAACGTAAACAATAAAGAAATAAGAATAGACGGAGTTGCTCCTAATTATGAAACCGTGATAAAGGAATTGGCTTTATTTGAAAGCGTTGAAGGAGTGGAAAAAGTTTATTTGGAAAATTTTTCAGCAATAGATTCTTTAAAAACAAAGGGAGTATCTGAGATTAATTTTGTTATAAAGTTGGTTTTAAACGAAAAAATTTTAAAATAATTATGAAAGGGTCAGCAAAAAGAACGTTGAGCATTTTCTTGGCCATGTTGTTTCTAATCGGCTCATTTTTGGTTTATTTTTACTTTATTAATCCGGTTTATGCTGAAATTAAAATTTTAAGGGGCAAGAATATTTCTTTGAAACAAAATCTTGAGAATTCCAAAATTTTAAATGAAAAATTTGAAAAAATTCTTGGTGATTATGAAAATATTAAAGTTCAAGACAAGTTGTCGTTAATGCTGCCTGAAAAATTAAATATTTCCTATGCGGTTAGCCAAATAATCGGCATTGCCCGGATTAATAGTTTATCGATTCAATCATTAAATGTTAAAGAACTGGCAATTACGCCCTCGCGGACTTCGTCAAAAGGTTTAGGCACCTTAAGAATTGAAGCGAGAATGTCGGGTAATTACGAAAATTTAAAGTTATTTTTTAACAATCTAGAA
Organism: Patescibacteria group bacterium; assembly: GCA_038078555.1. Classification (GTDB taxonomy): domain Bacteria; phylum Patescibacteriota; class Minisyncoccia; order UBA6257; family UBA9933; genus JBBTYQ01. The sequence goes on from JBBTYQ010000005.1 coordinate 41,254, forward strand.
GAAAATTTAATGATTTCCGATCCGCTTGAATTAAAAATAGAAGCCCAAGTAGGTAATCCAAGCATGTCGTATTCATTAGCAATAGATACATATTATCAAGCGGAATAAATAAAAAATACTAACCCTTAAAACCTAATACCTAACATATATGGCGATACTAATAGAAGAAGAAAAAAGAAACATAAATTGGTTTGCAATTTTAATTGTTTTGATAATTTTAGGCTTAATTAGCACTGCGGTAATTTATATGTTTTTTATTAGTCCGGAATCAATTGAGGTGCTTGTGCCGGACAATCTTAAAAATATTCAGGATTTGAGTGAAACAAAATTTGATCCGGCAGAAATTTTTAAAAATCCTGCTTTTAGCAAATTGAAATTGCAAACACCGCTTGTTGTTCCCGAGCCAGCTTTCAATCAAAATCCTTTTTTGCAATAAATTTATATTTCTTAATAATTGATTGCTGATTATCGTTTAAACTATGGAAAATAGAATACTTCTCCAAGAATTAATTAAGCAGAATTTGCTTACCGAAGAAACTTCCAAAAAGCTTTTGCAGGAATCTACATTGATGCGTAGAAGCGCGGAAGATTTAATTTTAGACAGAAGATTAATTAGCGAAGAAAAATTATTTTCCGTAAAAAGCCAGCTTTTAAATATTCCTTATAAAAAAATAATTGCTGAAGATATTGAAAATTTAAGTGAGGAATTACTTAAATTAATTCCGGAAGAAACCGTAAGAAACTACAAAGCCTTTCCTTTAGAGCGCAAAGATAATCTTTTGATTATCGGAATGGTTAATCCGGAAGACAACAAAGCGCAAGACGCTTTAAAATTTATTGCTCGGCAATTGCGCCTTAACTTGGGAATTTATTTGGTTTCATTGTCTAGTTGGGAAATCGCTCTAAGAAAATATTCTCCTTTTTCCGGTGAAATAGAAACAGCGGTAAGATCTTTAAATATTGATTTGAGCAAGTCATCCTCAACTCAACATATTATTCGGCTCGAGGAAGGGGCGGCAGCCGCGGAAGAAGCGCCGATAATTAAAATAGTCGCATCTACTTTGAAGGAAGCTGTTTCGGAACAAGCATCGGATATTCACATAGAACCTCAACGCGACAAATTAAGGATAAGATTCAGAATTGACGGTGAGCTTCAGGAAGTTTCTTCTTTGCCGTTAGTCCTTCACCAGCCTATTGTTTCAAGAGTTAAAGTCCTTTCCAATTTAAAAATTGACGAAACAAGAATTCCCCAAGACGGCCGTTTTCGAACCGTTCTTTTTGGCCGTGATATTGATTTTCGTGTGGCAACTTTTCCTACGCCTGTTGGAGAAAAAGCGGCGATTAGAGTTCTTGATCCGACAATCGGCTTAAAAGGACTGGAGCAATTAGGGTTAATCGGTAAAAATCTTCAAATAATAAAAAAAGGTCTGGAGAAACCCTACGGAATGATTTTAATTACCGGTCCGACTGGTTCCGGAAAAACCACAACGCTTTACGCCACAATGCAAATGCTTAATAAAGAAGACGCAAACATTGTCAGTCTTGAGGACCCGGTTGAATATTTTATAGATGGATTAAATCAGTCTCAAGTTAGGCCGGAGATTGGTTATGATTTTGCTTCCGGTCTCCGTCAGATTCTTCGGCAAGACCCCGACGTTATTATGGTCGGAGAAATTCGCGATAACGAAACAGCCGGCTTGGCTATTCACGCGGCGCTTACCGGCCATATTGTTCTTTCTACTCTTCACACCAATGATGCCATCGGAGTTATTCCGCGATTGATAGACATGAAAGTTGAACCGTTTTTAATTCCTTCGTCATTAAATTTAATGATTGCTCAAAGATTGATTCCCCGGCTTTGTCAAAAATGTAAAAAACCAGAAAAACCATCTTTGGAAATTCAGTCCATGATAAAAAAAGAGCTGGTAAAATTGCCAAAAGATGTTATCGAAGAAGTGAAACAAAAAATCAAAAATATTGACGGTCCTTATGAGATATATCATTCTCCGGGCTGTTCTGCTTGTAAAAATAAAGGCGTAAGTGGAAGAATTGCATTATTTGAAGTGCTGGAAATGACTCAAACGCTTGAGGAAATTATTAATGCCGGGCCGACAGAAATGAAAATTTTAGAAGAATCAAAGCGGCAAGAAATGATTACCTTAAGACAAGATGGAATTTTAAAAGCCCTGGACGGATTAGTCCGCGCAGAGGAGGTGTTGAGGGAGACCATGGAAGTATGATATATTATATTAAATAAGTTATTTAGTTTATTAGCTATTGAGCTAATAAACTATCAGCCAATATTAAAATGGATTATAAACAAAAATTAAACGATTTACTTATGGCAGCGGCCCAACAAAATGCCTCTGACTTGCATTTAGCGGTTGGCCGTCACCCGATTTTAAGGATTGACGGCGTTTTAATTCCTTTGCAAAAAGAGCCGATTTTAACTCCGGACTCTGCCCAAGAATTAATCTCTCGGCTTTTAACAGATGACCAAAAAATTAAGCTGGAAAAAGAAAGGGAAATTGACTTTGCTTATGCTTTTGAAGACAAAGCAAGATTTCGCGTCAATGTTTTTTATCAAAGAGGATTTATTGCAGCCGCGCTTCGTTTAATCCCTTCGCAAATTAAAACTATTGAGGAATTAAATCTGCCTCCGATTTTACATGATTTTACAAAACTTTCTCAGGGCTTCATTCTTATTGTCGGTCCGGCCGGTCATGGAAAATCAACATCGCTTGCTGGCATGCTTGATGAGATAAATCATAGGCATACTCATCATATTATTACGGTTGAAGACCCTATTGAATATATTTTTACTCAAGACAAAGCTGTTATTTCTCAAAGGGAAGTTGGTTCTGACACGATTGATTTTCATAATGCGCTTCGTTCAGTTTTAAGACAGGACCCGGATGTAATTATGATAGGTGAAATGAGAGACGCAGAATCAATTGCTACGGCGCTCACGGCTGCTGAAACCGGCCACCTTGTTTTTTCTACTCTTCATACCAACTCTGCATCGCAGACAATCGATAGGATTATTGATAGTTTTCCGTCAGAACAGCAAGGCCAGATTGCTTCGCAATTGGCCGCAGCTTTAGTAGGCATAGTTTCCGAAAGGCTTGTTCCTAGAATCGAAGGAGGCAGAGTGCCGGTTTGCGAAGTGATGATAACTAATCCGGCAATTAGAAATCTTATTCGCGAAAGAAAAGCCTATCAGATAGATTTAGTAATTGAAACGAGCTCTCAAGAAGGCATGGTTACTCTAAATCATTCGCTGGTCAATTTAATTAAAAGAAAAGAAATTTCTCTGGAAAACGGCGAACTTTATTCGTTAAACCCAAGCGAGTTGAGAATATTACTTGAAAGGTCATAAATTATAGAGCATGAAGTATAAATACAGCGCAAGAACCAAAGACGGAGAACTTCAGGCAGGTTTTGTTGAAGCGGCCAGCCGTGAAACTGCGGCTAATGTATTGGCCAGCCACGAGCTTTTTGTTTTAAGCGTGGAAAGCCAGGAAAAGAAGCTTTTCCTGGAAAAAATCTATAAACTATTCAATCGAATAAAATTGGTTGATTTAATGGTTTTTACCAGGCAATTTGCCACTCTTTTAGAATCAGAAGTTCCATTAAGTGACGCGCTTACAAATATTGAAAAACATACCAAAAACGCCATTTTAAAGGAAACTGCTTATGAAATTTCTTCTGATGTGGCTGCCGGTCTTTCTCTTTCTCAGGCTTTAGAGCGCCAAGACCGTATTTTTTCCGATTTTTACCTTAATATGGTAAGGTCCGCGGAAATTACCGGACGATTGGGCGAAGTAATGAGTTATTTGGCTGATTATCTTGATAAAGAAGTTGCATGGAGAGCTCGGATAAGAAATGCAACAATTTATCCGATATTTTTAGTAGTTTTATTTTTTATTGTCGGTATCGTGCTTTTAACGGTAGTTTTTCCGAAACTTGCTCCCATTTTTACCGAAACCGGAGCGCAAATGCCATTAATCACTAAAATTTTTTTGGAGACCGGTAATTTTATTCTTAATTGGTGGTGGATGATTCTGATAGTATTAATATTCTTGGCTACTGTTTTAATCGATTATTTTAAAGGAGAGGAAGGAAAGAATGTTTTTAATGAACTGGTTGTTAAGATTCCTATTTTCGGGGAATTATTTAAAAAAATCTATGCCGCAAGATTTTCCGAATCTTTAAGCGTTCTAATAAAAGGCGGCGTGCCAGTTGCTCAATCTCTGGAAATAGTCGGCCACAATATCGGAAATATTGTTTATCGGGACATTATCCATGACCTTGCTGAAGGCGTGAGGCGAGGCGAGCTTCTTTCCGCTCTTTTAATACAAAATGAATATTATTTTCCGCCCTTAGTGTCTCAAATGGTAGCTATTGGAGAAAATACCGGCCGTTTGGAGTCTATTTTATCTAAAATTTCCGCTTTTTATTCTCGAGAAGTGGAAAATATATTGGATAATCTTACGGAGATGATTCAGCCCTTGCTTATCGCGGTTATCGGCATTTTTGTTTTTTTGATGTTTGCTTCAATTTTAATTCCGATATATAATTTAATGCAGGGAATACAATCGTTGTGATTGAAATTCAAAAGGTCGAAAAAACGAAATTCAAAACAATAAAATATTTATTTAATAAATTTATGAAATTAAAGAATAGCGTAAAAGGTTTTACCTTGATTGAAATGTTGATTGTCATTGCGATTATCGGCGTTTTAGCGTCTGTTTCTTTGGTTGCTTTGGGTAGTGCCCGTTCAAGCGCTCGGGATGCCAGAAGAATTTCTGATATAGCATCGGTGCAATCAGCCCTAGAACTTTATTATACGAAATGCGGATTTTATCCCGGTGGCGTAAATTGTGCAGCAGGTAATCCGACAACCTGGGGCGCTTTGCAAACCTCTTTAGTTGGCGCTGCTGCGGGATTAGGCATTAATTCAATTCCTAATGACCCAATTAGCAGTAAAACGTATTATTACGGCGTGGCGCAAGCATCGGGTCAGAATTATATTGCCGGAACTCAATTAGAAAAAGATAATACTGTTATAAAAAGCGGTGAAGATGTAGATGCTTTACCCACTCCGCCGGTTCCGACCGATACTGGCTGGTCGTCTGGAATCACTAGCGGAAATTGCGCTGATGCTACTCCTACTTTTGGATATTGCATTTTCCATTAAAAATAAAAAACCCCGGTGAGGGGTTTTTTATTTTGATTGATCGTGATATTCTTAAATAATGGTATATTTTTTGCTTTTTATTATTGGTTTGGCGATAGGTAGTTTTATAAACGTTTTAACATTTCGCTATCAGCCAAATCAAAAACTTTTTGATTTAAAAATTATTGGCGGGCGGTCACATTGCATGCATTGCGCCAAAAAACTAAGCTGGTATGAATTAATTCCGATACTAAGTTTTTTGATTCAATTAAGCAAATGCCGAAATTGCGGGCAAAAACTTTCTTTTCAATATCCGCTTATAGAATTTTTAACCGGCTTAATTTTTGTTTTAGTGCCGTATTCGATCATCAATAGCCAATGGTTTATTTTTAAAACTGCTCAATTACCCGGTTATTTAGCGGTTGATTATCTTATTATCGCGATTTGGCTGGCTATTTTCTTAATTTTTTTGTTGTTGTCAATAATAGATTTTCGTCATTATATTATTCCCGATAGGATAAATTTATCGCTGGCATTTTTAGGAATCATTTTAATGGTAATTAAATTTTTAAGCCAATGGTCAATGAGTCAGTGGTCGTTTATCAAGCATTATTCTCTGATGTTTGGTTCAATTGATAATATTTGGTTTAATCATTTTTTTGCGGCTTTCATCGGAATGGCATTTTTTGGATTAATCATAATTTTAACAAAAGGAAAAGCGATGGGCTGGGGCGATTTCAAACTTATTGGCGCTTTAGGCTTAATTTTCGGCTGGCCCGATATTTTAATGATCATGTTCGGCTCTTTTGTCATTGGCACGATTTTTGTTTTGCCGCTTTTGGTTAAACGACAAAAAACAATGAAGGATATAGTTCCTTTTGGTCCGTTTTTAATCGTCGCATCAGCTTTAGTTTTCTTTTTCGGCTATAATATAATTAACGGTTATTTTCAACTATTTAATTTATAAGATGAAAAGGGAAAATATATCTAATAGATTGAAAGTTTTTATCTCGTTTAGAAATAAATTTCTAACAGGATTTACTTTAGTTGAGCTTTTGGTTGTTTTAGGCATTGCAACAATATTATCGGCAACTCTTGTTTTCTATGGTCGGACCGCAGAACGCCAATTGATACTTTTAAAAGAGCAGGCAAAAGTGGTTGGCGCTATCCAAAAAACCAAATCTTTAAGCATTGAAACTTTTGGCAATCCGCCTGTGCCTTGCGGTTATGGAATAAGATTTCTTTTGCCTGATACGATTCTTATTTTTGAAGACCAGCCTAAATTTGATTTAAATAACGACTGTTCATATGGCGATAATGCTTATGTAATTAGTGGTGTTAGTGGTTCAAATGACCGGCAATTTGAAGAAATAAAGCTGGATAAAAAAGTGAAATTTAGCGTAATCGAGACAGGGGATCCGCTTATTAGCGCCGACCCCGGAGCGCTTAATATAATTTTTATTCCGCCTAATCCCAAAACGATAATCAATAATGACAATATGAAAGATTTTACCTTGATAAAAATTCAAACTATTGACGGTTTGGCGGAAAAAACGATAAAAGTTTCAAATAGCGGTCAGATAACTATGCAATGAAGTCAAATACTAAAATTTTAAATTTTAAAATTAAAGGCGGGTATCTTTTAATTGAGCTGATGATCTCCATTTCGCTTTTGATTGCAGGATTTTTAGGTATTATAGGAATAATTTCTAATTCTTTAAGTTTGAATCGAGTGGTCAGCGATCAATTTACCGCTAATTATTTAGCGCTGGAAGGCATTGAAGTGACAAAAAGTATGCTTGATGCCAATTATATGCGGCCCGGACCATGGAATCGGGGGGTTAGAGATGGATGTTATGATATAGAATATAATTCTTCTGGTTTGATAAATAATTTAAACGGATTTACTTGCTCTGATTTTTCCATGAGGAGACCTCTTGAATTTAATCCGGCAACCGGCATATATGATTACAGCGGTACCGAGCGAACTCGTTTTTATAGAATGATTCAAGTTCAGCAGATTGATAGGGAAGGAAATCCAAGGCCTGACGAAATTCAAATTGATTCTATTGTCAGATGGGTAAGCCGCGGCGGCGGAATATTTGAAGTAAGATTAGAAGATCATTTTTTTGATTGGCGCTGATAAATAAAAATTATTACTTAGCATTAATTATGGTGGAAAATATATCAAAAAATAAAAACGGATTTAGTATGATAGAGCTTATTGTTTCCTTCAGCCTTTTTGTTATTTTTATGTCGATTGCCATTACTGCATTTTTAGGCGCCTTAAGAAATCAAAGGATAATTGTCGCGCTTATGTCCGCCAATGACAGCGCCAGCTTAACACTTGAACAAATATCAAGAGAACTAAGGACAGCCAAAAGCTTTCAGGTTTCCGGCAATGAAATAAAATTCATCAATGCCGAAGGCATTGATGCCAGTTATAGATTAAACGCGACAGATTGGTCTATAGAGCGCGGCACCCAAGCTATTGCGCCAATCTGGGTTTATAAAAAACTTACAGCTGACAATGTCAAAGTAAAAAATTTTAACATTACTGCTTGCGGCACGAATTACGACGGCAGTTCGATAAACGGCAGAAGAGCCCTTGACAGATGTGGCAGCGGCAATGAAAATTATCCGGCCAGAATTACTATTAGTTTATCTATAACCAGTAATCAGAAGGGCATTGAAGATAAAGGAATTTTTACCAATATTCAAACAACTATCAGCGCCAGGAAAATTAATTAAATTATCTTTAATAAGAAAAATGAAATCTAATCTTCTAAAATTTAAGGAAAATTTGAGTCAAATTATTAGCAATAATTCCGGCCAAGCGATGCTTTTAGCGGTATTTTTGATTGGCTCTGGCATTTTAGCGTTTACTTCAATTGCCGGTTATTTGATGGCTCAAAGGATAAGAACCGCTTCTGATATCACTGATTCGGCAAAAGCGATTATAGCGGCTGACGCTGGTTTGGAATGCGGGCTTTATAAAATTTATAAATCAGATTCTAATCTTAGTGATTGCGCCAATTGGCTTATTTTTAATAATGGCGCTTCAAATAATATCTCAACTTTTACAATTACTGGCAATAATTATCTTAAAGTAATCGGCTCTTCTAGGAGAAGCAACCGGGCATTTATAATAGGCTTATAACTAATTTTCTTGAAATAAATACGGCTTAATAAAAGGCCGTTTTTTTGTTATTATGAAAACAATGGCTAAAGAGGAAATAAAAAAACGCATAGAAAAACTAAAGGCGGAAATAGGCAAATATCGTTATTCTTATCATGTTTTGGACAAATCTTTAATTTCTGACGCGGCTTTGGATTCTTTAAAAAAAGAGCTTTTTGACTTAGAACAAAAATATCCTGAGTTTATCACTTCTGACTCGCCGACTCAAAGAATTGGCGGAGTACCGCTTGATAAATTTAAAAAATCAGTTCATGAGGCTCCCATGCTTTCTTTTAATGACGCTTTTTCCGAAGGCGATATGAATGACTGGATGAAGCGAATTCAAAATTATTTAAAACACGCAATCATGCCGGAATTTTATTGTGAGCTTAAAATTGACGGCTTGGCAATAGAGCTTATTTATGAAAATGGAATTTTTGTAGAAGGTTCAACTAGGGGAGACGGAATTATCGGCGAGAACATTACTCAAAATTTAAAAACAATTGAAGCAATACCATTGCAAATTTTAGAACCGAAGGAAGTAAAAAACAATCTAAAAAAACTCGGCTTAAAAACTGAAACCTATAACCTAAAACCGAGAAAATTAGTTGTTAGAGGAGAGGTTTTTATAAACAAAAGAGAATTTGAGCTGGTTAATCGAGAGCAGCTTGAAAAGAAAGGGAAAATTTTTGCCAATCCGCGGAATATGGCCGCTGGTTCGGTGCGCCAGCTTAATCCGAAAATTACCGCAGCTCGTCGGCTTGATTCTTTTCAATACGATATTATCACTGATATTGGGCAAAAATATCATAATGATGCGCATTTATTGCTTCAGGCATTCGGTTTTAAGACTAATCACAATAATAAATTAGTTAATTCGCTTGACGATGTCTTTAAGTTTAGAGATTATTGGGAACATCATCGCGAAAAAATATCTTATGAAATTGACGGTATTGTCGCCATTGTTAATGATAATAAAATTTTTGAATCAGCCGGAGTGATTGGCAAAGCGCCGAGAGCCGCTATTGCCTATAAATTTTCTTCAAAGGAAACAACCACGATAGTTGAAGATATAAAAGTACAAATTGGCAGAACCGGCACGCTCACGCCCGTGGCAACTCTTAAACCTGTTGAGCTTGCTGGAATAAAAATTATCCACGCTACTTTGCATAATTTCGACCAAATAAAAAAATTAGGATTAAAAATAGGCGATACGGTAATTATTTCCAGAGCCGGCGATGTGATTCCTCAAATAAGTTCGGTTTTGCCTAAATTACGCACCGGTAAGGAATATGAATTTAAAATGCCTAAAAATTGTCCGATTGACGGTTCAAAAGTTGTGCAAGAAGGCGCTTTTTTCAGATGTTCTAACCCTGATTGCGCCGCCAGAAATAGAAGAATTTTAATGCATTTTGTTTCTAAGAGAGGTTTTGATATTGTTGGCTTGGGCCCAAGAATTATTGACCGATTTTTAGATGAAGGCCTTATTTCTGATGCCGCTGATATTTTTGAGCTTGAAGAAGGGGATATAATTATTTTAGAAAGATTTGGAGAAAAATCCGCTCAAAATATAATAAGCGAGATAAAAGAGAAAAAAGTAATTCCTTTAGGCCGTTTTATTTATAGTTTAGGCATTCTTCATATTGGAGAAGAAACTGCTTTGCTTTTAGCGAGTGAATTTCCTGTATCAAGCATTAAGGAATTTATTAAAAAATATCAATCGCTTTCAGTGGATGATTTTAAAAAAATAAAAGATATCGGCCCAAGAGTCGCGGAGAGTCTTTATAATTGGTTTCATGCCCGGAGGAGCATCAAACTATTGGAAAAGTTTGATAAAAATGGTGTTAAAATATTAATTGGAAAAAAAATAAAAAGCGGTAGATTAAATGGACAGACTTTTGTTTTAACCGGTTCGCTTGAGTTAATGAGCCGCGATAAAGCCAAGGAGAAAATCCGCGAACTAGGCGGAAATGTTTCAGAATCAATTTCCAAAAGCACCGATTATCTTGTAGCCGGCTTAGAGCCTGGTTCAAAATACGAAAAAGCTAAAAATTTAGGAGTAAAAATTATTAACGAGCAGGAATTTTTAAATATGATTAAATAGAAGCGGGGAAAACCGCTTTTTTATTTAATGATATCTAAAAACCGCCAGGATAAATCCGGGCGGTTTTTAGATATATTGTATCAGCTACAAATTTATTGAGTTGTAGTGAAAGATTGAGCTGTAGACGTTGCAGTATTATTTGAAGCGTCTTTTGATTCAGCTACAAATTCGTAGGTGGAGCTGGCGGTAAGGCTGGAAAGATTCAAAGCGTGGCTTGTTAAAAGCGAGTTATCAGAAACACTTGAAGCAGTAGTTAAATTAATCGGCGCTAATGAAAAATAAACTTTACTTGTCGCCGGCTCATTGGTTGTCCAAGATACCGTAGCGGTACTTGAAGCGATATTTGATGCAGAAATACCGGAAATTGTCGGAGCAATTGTGTCAGCTACCGGTAAAGAAAGCGTGGTGAATTGATGGGTTTGAGCAGAAGAAGAAGCGGTGTTGCCTGACTGATCGCTTGATTGGACAACATAGTAATACGTGGTGCTGGCGCTAAGGCTTGTAAGATTGATGTTGTGGTCAGTGACAAAGCTGTTATCGGAAATATTTGCCGCAGTGTTTATATCAACAGGAAAACTTGTTCCGAAATAAACTTTGCTGGTTGCCAATTCATTTGTGTTCCAGTGTATTTTCGAACTGGTTGCGGTGATATTTAACGCGGAAACGTTTGAAATAACCGGAGCGACAATATCAGGCGTTGATGTGGCGCTGGGCGACAATTTTTTGATAATGCCATAAGGCAAGATTTGGCAAATTGGAATAATCACATTATTATCATCATCATCGTAATGTTTCTTTAACCATCCAGGCGCAATTAAATGTCCCGGAGGAACAATGGCGCAAATTCTTCTTGACTCGAATTTTCTATCATCGTCATCATCTTCATCTTCGTCATCATCATCGCGCTTAGCTCTATCATCATCGTCTTCGTCGTCATCATCGCGCTTATTTTTATCATTTATTGCAATAACATTCGAGTTTGAAGTTGCATTTGCAACCGTGCTGGTTGATTCTGATTCATAAGCTAATGGATATTTTTCCAGTAATTCATTAAGCTTGATTCTTGTTTTTGGGCCAACAAAGCCAACTGATTCTAAGCCGTGTTTTTCTTGAAATTTTTTAATAGCTTTTGTGGTAAGGGGTCCGTAAAATCCAGTGATCAATCCTTCCGGATAAATACTTTGATCAGCGGCCAAAAGCGCTTGCAGTGTCCTTACATTCTCGCCGGCATCGCCCTGTTTTAAAGCAGAAACGATTTGAGAAACAGTTTGCGTTATTTGCTGTTGTTGGGTTTTAACTTGGGCAAGTTGCTGTTGGAGTGTTTGCATTTGAGCTGTAAGCTGATTTATCAAAGCTTGTAGCTGTTCGACGGTTGTTGTTGTCTGAGCATTCGCGCTATTTGTTGTCAGCCCCGATACAATCAAGCCAAGCAATAAAGAAGCCACCAAAAAACCTTTAACTTTATTATTTTTAAACATTTTTCTTAATTATCTTAATAATTATGCGACCTTTTTATATGCAATCATTATATCAAATATAATAATTAACTGAAGTATCAGTCATTTAAAAAGACGAAAATTACAGTAAAGCATTACAGCGTTTGGCAGTGTCTAATTGACGCAAAAATCGGCTAAAAGCGCAAAAAAAGTTAAAAATTTAAGTATAAAAACTATAAGCGAAAAAAATTCTAAAAATAAAAAAAGCCGGCAATTATAACAATTGCCGGCGCTAAAGAACATACAATTTACTTCGGAAATTTAAATCCCCGGGGTATTATTCTGATATTGCTTTCGCTGTCCATCATGATGCCCAACTTGCGGTCAGCCTCCTTAGAAAATCCAATTTTAATATCAGGAGGGATAATAACGTCTTCGCATACAATTACGCGATTAAGTTTTGCTCCGTTGCCGATAACCACGCGGTCAAAGAGAATACACTCTTTAATTTCTGAATCAAGGCTTGCTATAACTCTTCTTCCTAAAACAGAGCCGATAACTGTAGCTCCGTCAAGAATATCTCCTCCGCTTAAAAGGGAATATTCCGCAATGGCTCGCCGCGCTATTTTCGCGGGCGGTTCTTTATCGGGCGGTGTCATAATTGGCCACTTATGCGAATAAAGATTTAGTTTCGGATTTTCTCCGGCCAAATCCATATTTGCCTGCCAATAGGAGCCAATCGTTCCCACATCGACCCAATAAGGCGCTTTTTGATCCGGTACCTTATTCTCACCAAAGTTGTAGACATAAACATTGAGTCCATTGAGAATCATCGCAGGAATAACGTCGTTTCCAAAGTCATGGGAAGAGGCGTTATTAAGCGCATCTTCTTTAAGAACTTCGTAAAGGATTTTTATACTGGCAAGGTAGTTTCCCATGCTTGCGTAGCAAAATCCTGGTTTTCCCGGAATTTCGGCGGGTTGTAATGGCTTTTCCTGAAATTCAACGACTCGGCTATTTTCGTCTACAACAATTACGCCAAATCTTCCGGCCGCTTCTTTTATGGAAACTTCTTTTGCGCAGATTGTAAAATCCGCTTTCTTTTGGTCATGAAATTCGCGCATTTGGCTTACATCGAATTTAAAGATGTGGTCGCCCGCAGAAATTGCCATAAGCTCAAAAGAAGGATTCTGAAGCGCGATGTCAAAGTTTTGGAAAACCGCGTTAGCGGTTCCGGTATACCAGTCATCGCCCATTTGTTGCTGGGCAGGAATAACTTCTACGTAGTCGTCAAAGTTTGGCAGACGAGGCCAGCTTCTTTGTATATGCCGGCTCAGCGACTGGCTGTTGAATTGCGTAAGTACTTTGATTGTTTCAATTCCGGAGTAGTAGAGACTGTATAATGCCGGGTCAATAATAAACCATTTCCCGCCAAACGGCACAGCGGGTTTCGCCCGGTCAGCAGTAAGCGGCATAAGACGTTGTCCGCGCCCCCCTGCAAGTAGATATGCGATAACATCATCCATCATTTTCACTCTTTTCATTTTTTTCTCCTTTTTTATGTTTGGTTGGACTGCTTTATTTAATTGTCAAAAAAACTAACAATATTTACTGTTTTTTATATCATAAATCATTATATCTGTCAATAATTAAATTAGTAATTATGGTTTGACAAATTGATAATTTAAGTGTATTGTAAAATCAGAATTGAATTTCAAAATAAAATAAGGGAGATAATTTAATGTCTAGTATCCAGGAGAGAATACAAGTGAATGCAGCAATTGAAAAACTCATCGCGCGTGATGATAAAAATGGTGAAGCAGCACAAATTTTGATTGCATTTAGTTGTAAGCTGCCGATAACAGGAAAAATAATTAGGATTGAATATTTACGCACAACCAAAAACGATATTGATGTAACTGGATACACTCAAGAGGCAGGTAATATTTCGGTAAAAGATAATCACAAAAAAACACGGGAATGGTCTTACGGAGCGGAAAAGGAAAGAATAGGCAAGTATAAATTATGGAAACCAAAAGAAGGCATATTGTGGTTCCATAATTTTTGGAAATCAGATATCGCTACACAGGAAAGCGATGGGAGAATGCCTGATCATTATTGCCTCGTCTATGACGAAGGGACAAGAAAGCTTAAATATTTTGCGATAGAAAGAAAAAAAACCGTTCTTTCTTTCTGGTTTTTCGGTTATCGTATTAAGCTGGTGAAGTATTACCTTGAACGAATATATGGCGAAACCACCTGTGATGGCTATGGATCAATTAGTATCTGCATTTTAAATTACTAGCATATGAAGTATGCAAAAGCGTTTTCATGACGAAAGCGCTTTTTTTATTTTCATTAAAAGTTATTGTAATTTTTTTTAATCCGAGGTTTTGTTTCTATGCCATTATTATATATCGTTTTTATCCAATTCCAAACATTCATATCAAGAGTCATCTTTGACGGATCCGCTTCTTCTTCAAAATAAATTTAAATCCGTCTGTTTATATAGTATTGGACGAGAAATATCGTCTTTCAAAATTTTTATGCACTTTTTAAGATCATCACTATTTAATATTTCATTAGCCTTCACTTCACCTTCAGACAAAATAAGCTCTGGATAAATCCATTTTCTATTTTTATCATCCCAATCAACAAACAAACTAATATATCTCAATTCAATATTTAGGCTTCTACCCCCTAGATTCGACGTATCTTCTTTAATTCCTGTTTGATAAGGTCCAATAACTATATTTCCAATATTTTCATTTTCTAATCCTCTCGTCGTATTTGATACATTACTTGATATATGAACATCACACCTTATTTTAGATGGCAATCCATTAAGTTTTTCTTTTGCTTTATTAAATTTTTTTTCATGACCACAAAAACCACGAAACAACCAATTAGGCAAACAATATTCATTACAATTATTACTTCTATTTAGCTTCTCATATAAATAAAGAAATTTACCATATTCCTCCATTGCGTATGTCCATAATGAATAAATAATGCCAAGATTAATTATTTCATTATTATCTATCAACAATTCAGCGACATTAAGAATATTCCTTACGTTTTTTTTACAATATTTTATTCCATCAAGTAATTCTTCTTTATTAATTTTTTTTGATTCTTTCACTGAATTATTCATAAAAACTTTAAAAAAATATTTTATTTTTTTTTAATATTTATTAATTTTCATAAAACTATTTTCTTTTTCCTCCAACCAACAAAAATAGGAAGGACAAAAGTCAAAACATAATATAAATACACATCAAACTTATAATAGCCATCTGCCGGCTTAAAAGTTTTGACTAAGAAAAAATAATCAAAAACAACAGTAATTAAAACCCAAACAAAAGCCAATAAAACATAATATTTAAAAGAATCAGCTTTTATTTTTTTCAACAATATCCAAAGCGTGATAATTATCCCAATAGGCGTGATAATCCAGCCAATCATATAAATCGGCACAATTGAAAAAAGAATCATGCCGAGAGCGTAGCCAATAAGCCAAAGAATAAATCCCCACCCAAAAGCGTCTTTATAAAATTGCTTATTCAGAAAAAATTGAAAAATATTATTCATCTTATTTATCTTATAACTAAATTATCTCTTAATTATGGTTATTTTTCAAACAAAAAAATAGGACAATTTTTACAATTGTCCTATTTTTTCTTTGCTCCGGCACCTGGATTCGAACCAGGAACCCACTCCTTAACAGGGAGGCGCTCTACCGTTGAGCTATGCCGGAATGTTTACTTTTTTATTAACCGAAATCTATTATATTGGAATATGTGTTTTAATAAATTGTCTACCTCTATAACTTTTCAATTGCTTTTCTCTTTTTAATGCGGTGTTTCTGTCGATTGCTGGCTCCTCATAAATCAATATCCACTCTCCTTTATTTTTAGAAGTATAACTCTTGGAAAATGATTTTTTATCATGAAGCTTCAATCGCTCTTTTAAATTATTTGTCTGGCCAATATATATTTTGCCTGAATCCTTATTATAAAGCGCATAAACTGAATACATAATCTAATAATACATAATTATATTATTATTAAGGACGTCGCTCTACCTCCGCCGGCTGGCGGAGAGCTATGCCGGAATATTAAATTTTCAATAAAAGCGATTTTCCAAAAATTATTCGCTTTTTCAAGTTGATATAGTATCATATAATTATATTGATGCCAATACTCGAAGTAAAAAATCTGAATGTGGAAATTGGAGGCGCAAAAATTCTTGAAAGCGTTGATTTTGAGGTTAATAAAGGCGATGTTTTGGCGATTATCGGACCAAATGGGGCAGGGAAGAGCGTCCTTTTAAAAGCCCTCTTAGGCCTTATTTCTTATAAGGGAGAAATAAAATGGAGTCCAAGCATAAAAATTGGTTACGTGCCCCAAAGAATGGATATTGAAACAGATATTCCTTTAACAGTTGAAGAATTTTTACAACTTCGCGGAAAAGCCGATAAAGAAAAATGTATTAATACTTTAAAAACAGTTCAACTCGGAGAAGAGATATTGCATCAAGGCTTTGGAGAAATATCAGTCGGCCAAAGGCAGAGAGTGCTGATTGCCTGGGCAATGCTGGGCAGTCCCGATATCTTGCTGTTTGACGAGCCGACTGCTGATATTGATATTTCCGGCCAGGAATCAATTTATAAAATGCTTCATTTTCTTCAGGACAAAATGAACCTTGCAATAATTTTGGTTTCTCATGATTTAAATGTTGTTTATAAATATGCCGAAAAAGTGCTTTGTTTAAATAGAAGAAAACTTTGTTTGGGCACGCCTCAAGAAGTTTTAAATACCGAACATTTAGAAGCGCTTTACGGCGGAGAAAAAGGATTTTATTACCACGAACATAATAAATGAACATAACAATAGAAATGATTCAAATGATGCTGGTCGCGATTTCTATTGCCGCGGCAGCCAGTTTGCTCGGCTCGTTTGCCATTTTAAAAAGAATGGCTCTTGTGGGCGACGCCTTAAGCCACGTTGCCTTGCCCGGTCTGGCGCTGGCTTTAATTTTTAATTTTAGTCCGTTTTTGGGAGCAATGGTTTTTCTGATTGCCGCAACGCTCGGCATTTGGTTTTTGGAGTATCAAAGCCGGCTTCCCATAGAAACAATTGTTGGAGTATTTTTTGCCGCCAGTCTTGCCTTGGGAACTTTGATTACTCCTAACCATGAACTCTTAGAAGCGCTTTTGGGAAATATCACCAATCTAAGTCAAAATGAAGCTTTGGCATCAATTATACTTTCATTATTTTTAATTGTTTTATTGATAATGTTTCGCAAAAAATTAGCGCTCAATATGGTATCTCAAGAAATGGCTCAATCAATCGGCATAAAAAATAAGCGATTGGAATTAATTTACTTGCTTATTTTTGCTTTAGCGGTTGCTCTGGGCATAAAATTCGTTGGCGCGCTTTTGATGGGTTCGCTTGTGATAATTCCGGCAGCGTCCGCAAAAAATATCGCCAAAAGCCTGCGTTCTTTTATGAGCATAAGCGTTATATTCGGAGTCTTTTCTTCCGCTTTGGGAGTTTATGTTTCTTATCTTTATAATCTTCCGCCCGGCCCGATATTTATTTTAATCAGCACGGCGATTTTTATAATTTCTTTAATCGCGCGAAAATTTAAATAATAGTCTAGTAATTTTATATTTAATATTATGGAATTAAACCCCTTAACGCCCGAGGAGGAAAAAGTTATTGTCCATAAAGGCACCGAGCCGCCTTTTATCGGAGAATACGACAAGCATTTTGAAAGCGGAGTTTATGTTTGCCGCCGGTGCAACGCGCCGCTATATCGGTCAAAAGATAAATTTGACGCCCATTGCGGCTGGCCTAGTTTTGACGATGAAATAAAAGATGCTGTTAAAAAAATACCGGACCCTGACGGCATAAGAACCGAAATTATTTGCGCCAATTGCGGAGCGCATTTGGGCCATGTATTTATCGGGGAAGGCCATACTTCTAAAAATATTCGCCATTGCGTTAATTCTGTTTCTTTAAAATTTATTCCGAAAAAAGAATCAGAAAATAAAACCGAAACGGCTTTTTTCGGAAGCGGATGTTTTTGGTGCGCGGAAGCTGTTTTTAAAATGATTAAAGGAGTAATATCGGTAAAATCGGGCTATAGCGGCGGCAGTAAAGAAAATCCGCAATATGAAGAAGTATCAGGCGAAAAAACAGGCCACGCTGAGGTGGTTAAAATAGAATATGACCCGAAAATAATTTCTTACGAAGATTTATTAGACATATTTTTTTATGTTCACGATCCGACTTCTTTAAATCGTCAAGGTGATGATATCGGCCATCAATACCGGTCAATTATTTTATTTGTGTCGGAGAGACAAAAGCAAGCCGCAGAAAAAATTATCAAGGAATTGGAAGAGACCAAGGAATATTTAAAGCCGATTATTACGGAATTAAAGCAGTTTGAAAAGTTTTATGAAGCTGAAAATTATCACCAAAATTATTACGAGGAAAATGCAGGCGCGCCTTATTGCCAGCTAGTTATTTCTCCTAAATTGGAGCGTCTTAAGGAAAAATATAAGAAATTTTTAAAGTAAATTCATGACCAACGTAATCACTTCTTTATTAATTTTATTGCAGACAATTCTGCAACTTTTGGTTTTTGTCGGGCAAAATCCCGGCTTGCCGCAAAGTTTTAAGCAAAGCGTAATTTTAGAAGCAACTCAAACAATTGAATTAGCGGCTAAAACCTTAGAACAAATCGAGCTTCAAAAAACTTCTGAACAAGAAAAAGGCGTAATTATTCCGGTGTCTGGCTTGAAAATTACTCAAACGACATCAACCGGCTCTTATAAAATAAACCCCAAGCCGGATTACGAAATTTCAAAACTGGCGAGCATTATTAATGATTACATCAATCAAGAAAGAATAAGTAATGGATTAAAGGAACTTGCTTGGAATCAAAATCTGTCGGAAATTTCTTTTCGCCACAGTTTTGATCAGGCAAGCGACAATAAAACAATAACCGATTATTCGAAACCGTGCGCTTATGTTTTAATCCGGCACGAAGGCTTGACTCTGGCGGGCTTTTCTTTGGCTGACCGCTTAAAATTCGCTTTAGTTGATTTTCGTTTAGCCGGAGAAAACATCGCTGCAATTCCGTTTTCTAAAAATCTTACTTATAGTTATAAATCTCCGGATAAGCCGGTGAAATGTCCTGAATCTTATTTTAAAAAAACAGAATCAAGTATGACAAAAACAGAAAAATTAAATATTATTTTAGAAAATATAAATCAAGCTCAAAATTTGATTGCGAGCGTCCCGACGGTTAATTGGATTAATAAAGAGTGGCTTACATCCGAAGAAATCGCTAAAGAAGCGGTAAATGGCTGGATGAATTCTATTGGCCATCGACAAAACATTTTAAATTCGGAATTCAGCCAAGCCGGCATCGGCGTAGCTGAAATCAATGATTATTTCATTATTACGCAGGTTTTTATAAAGAATTAGGTTTTAAAATCATAAAAACCAATTTATTATTGACAAATCAAATTATTTGTGATAAAATTTTCGATAGCAGTTTTTTGACAAATTAAACATTTAAAAAGGAGGATTGCTATGAGTAATCAGAGTATCACCGGTTCCACATTGAGAGTAATGGAGGTAAAACTAAACGGTGCCTGCGAAGTGATGCTGGCCAAGATCAATTTCAAGGGAGTTGAATACTCCATTGAAAAGGTAAGGTCAGTCAAAGCTCCGGAAGGCGCGATTTTCCTTTTGGCAAAAGTAATGGCAGGAGAGCCGGAAGGAGAGAAGGTTCTTTGGCAGTTTAAAGACGAAGAGTTTACGGGTTTTGCGTATCTCGAAGAGGCAGGCGGTATTCCTGTCATCTGTCTCGTGTCGTACGCAAAGAAACTCAAGCGGATTATTCCGCTTGAGGATTTATCCAGCCTTCGCAGAGTAAAAGTGGCGGGCGAAATGCAAGTTATAACTTCCCGCAATATCGCGGAAGTTATAAAGCTTAAGGCGCTTGCCGCAAAGAAACTCAAACTTGAACCGGAATTTACCGAAGCAGAAAAGGCGATCAGCAGAGTATTGCTCGATCGCGAAAAAGAAAAAGAAGAGCAGAAAAGAAAAGACAGGATAAAGGAAAAAGAAGAGCGGATACAGCGCATCCTAAGCCGGCCGCAAGTTTTCGGCTATGACCAGAGTGGCTTTAAAAAATATGGCCATCCGGTTATGGGCGACGAATGGTGTTCATTGCCCGAAGGAACCTTTGTTGTTCTCGTTGAATCGTACAATAACGAGACTAACGAATGCGGAGAGCTGATAGAAGCTTTTGCCGTTTCAAAAAAGAACGGCAAGCCGGAAAAGAAGAACGCCTCAAATGTCCAAAAGGAACCAGTTTGTCCGCGGACAAATAAATTAACCGCGCCTGAGGCGATCCGTATTGCCTTTTTTGAGATAGAAGGCCGGCTTGAACAGATAGCTGTGTATAAGGACATAGAAGATGTTCGCATGGCGCGTCAGTCCGGACTTAACGGCGGAGCACTTGTTGCGACGGACAATCCGGATGAGCAAGGTCGCTACCAGATATTTGCCGTAGGTTGTAAGGAAATAGAAACCAAAGGGCATTTTATTCCTTTGGCGTAAGCGCAACCGCAACAATGAAACTCCTTTTTTATGTTTTGTATCAACCCCGGCTTTTTATGATTGAGATCATATTAAGTCGGGGTTTTTTATTTTATAATTATTGACTTTATTTTTTGGCCATGCTATAAAATCACACTGTTGTTTTAAAAAATAAAAAGGGGGATTTTGAAAGTGGCAAAATTTTTTGGGATGGCAAACAAAGCAAGAAAGGATGATAGGCAAGAAGACCATGATTTAATAAAAACTTACATCAAAAACGTCAGAAAAATTCCTTTGCTTAGCGCCGAAGAAGAAAAAATGCTTTTCAAAAAAATCAAAAAAGGATGTAAGGCGTCAAAGAAGAAAATAATTGAGTCAAATTTGCGGTTAGTCGTTTCTATTGTGACTGCTAAATATGTTTCTTTTTTAAATTTTTCCGATTTGATTCAGGCGGGAAACATCGGTTTAATTACTGCTGTCAGAAAATTTAAGCTCGAAAAGGGATGCAGGTTTTCGACTTACGCAACTTATTGGATTAGGAAGGAAGTCTCAAAAGAAATTTTTAATATCGGCGATATGATTCGTTTGCCGGTTAATGTTCATGCAGAGCTATCGGACTATGAAAGAAAAAAGAGAAAAATTTCTTCGGAATTAAACGCTGATTTTTCGTCATATGAGGTGGCAAAAAAAATAAAAATGACTGATAAAAAAATCAGCCATCTTCAGCAAATTGAAAAAAGCAGAAAACTCGTTTGGCTTGATGCTTCTGCTGACGATAAAAGTGCGACCCTTGGTGATTTTGTGGAAGACGGAAATTCAACGCTTCCTTGTTATCAAACCATGGTCAGCCAAAGCGTGATGAATATCATGAATGCTTCTAGCGGTCAGCTTAGCGAGCGTGATAGAGAAATCATAAAAATGCTCTACGGCTTTTCCGGAAAAGATTACACGCTTAAGGAAATTTGCAAAAAATACCGTTTAGCCAGAGAAACCTTGCGTTTGATTGAATCCAGAGCTTTGAAAGTAATGAGAGAACATATCTGAATATATGAAATTTAAAAACCCAAATCGGCACGGAAAATTGTGCCGATTTTTTTTATTTTAAAAAATGCTTATAATTTAAAAATATGAAAGAATCATTTTCCGGAATTTTCGGAGTTTATAAGCCCAAGGGACCGACTTCTCATGACATTATCAATAAAATAAGGAAAATTACCGGTGAAAAACGAGTTGGCCACGCTGGGACTTTAGATCCATTAGCAAGCGGCGTTTTGGTTATCGCTATTGGCCGGCCGGCAACTAAAGAACTTAAAGAATTTGTTTTATCGGAAAAAGAATATATAGCGACTATTAGGCTTGGCGCGCAAAGTGAAACCGATGACGAGGAGGGGAATAAAACAATAAAAGAAATTCGTCTAAAGCCGAAAATCGATGAAATCAAAAAAACGCTAAAAAAATTTCAAGGTGTAATTTTGCAGACGCCTCCTATTTACAGCGCATTAAAAATTAACGGCAAGAGAGCGTATAAAATTGCGCGCAGCGGCAGGGATATAAAAGATATAAAACTAAAACCTCGCGAAGTTGAAATAAAAAGCATTAAAATTTTAAAATACAAATGGCCTGACTTAAAGATTAAGGTTATTACCGGACCGGGTGTTTATATTCGTTCGCTGGCTAGAAACATCGGAGAACATCTTAAGACCGGCGGTTATTTAAAAGAACTGGAGCGTATTCGAGTAGGCCAATTTATAAAAAAAGAGACTACAGATATCAATAAGTTGCCGGCGAATTAAATCCCGTTTTTATATTATAAAAAAACACAAATAAAATTTTGTCATTTTTTTATTTTTCTGCTATAATTTTTTTATGAAACACAAACCCCTAAGTTTAGATGAATTAAAAAAACAGCGCAAAGCAGTTATAAATACCGCTTTAGAACATAAACAACAATTAAATCGACTGGAAAAATTGGCGATTTTTATTACAAAATATGTCGGCAGTATGGGATTTTTTATATTACTTTTTACATGGACTATTTTGTGGTTTATTTGGAATGCTTTAGCGCCGGCTGACCTTAGGTTTGACCCTTATCCGGCTTTTGTCTTATGGCTTTTTATTTCCAACATGATTCAGTTAGTGCTTTTACCATTGCTTATGGTCGGACAAAACATTGAAGGGCGCCATTCGGAAATAAGGGCAAAAAATGATTATGAAATAAATTTGAAATCCGAAAAAGAAATTGAAACAATTCTCCAGCATTTAGAAAATCAAACTGACGCTATTTTAGAAATAATAGAAACACTTAAAAATAAAAAAAGGAAAAAATAATTATTTTATCCCGCCTTTGGCGGGATTTTAATTTATTACTCTTGCTTATTTATAACTTATCAGGTATTTTTACAAAGGTTCTTTTAATCAAAAAAATACACAGGGAGTAGCCCAAGGATGAGATTAATTTATTTCTTGATAGTTTTTCTAGTTGCTTGTCTTTTACCGTCGGCAACCGCCAATAAAGAAATTTTAGCGCCTCTTATTTTTAAGAGCGCGCGCATTGGAGTTGCTTCTTGGTACGGCCCGGGATTTCACGGCAGAAAAACCGCGAGCGGCATAATTTTCAATCAAAATGAAATTACTGTTGCTCACCGGACTTTACCATTTGGAACCATGATCAGCATTACTAACCTGATTAATGGTAAGACGATAATGGCTCCGGTGCTTGACCGCGGACCTTATACGAGAAAAAACGGGAGATATTCCCGTGATGTTGATCTGTCTTATCAGGCAGCGAAACTTTTGGGAGCCGTGGAAAAAGGAGTGGTTCCTATTTTAATTAAATTTAATTAAATTCTCAGAGTATTTAAAGCGGCCAACAAGCCGCTTTTTTTTGTAAAACTTGATAAAAATCAAATTTATTGTATTATAGTAATAGCTACTTTTAACTAAAAAAAGAGGAGGGAAGCGATGACCGCAAAGATAGTAATTGTTTTATTGATGCTGAATTTTTATCCGAACTCAATTAAGGGCAACGAAACGAGCGATTTTTTTGAGATGCAAAAATTGGAAGTTGGCATAATGGATGAAAGATTCAAAACGATTGTTGGAAATAAAATAAATTTAGACGAAGAATACTTACAAATAATTTTAGCTGATATGGCTAAGATTATCGGAAAAGAAAGCCAGAAAAAAAGATTTAATAAATCACAGTACTTCGTTTATATCGACCGCAATCCAAAAAAACAGCTGGTTTTTCTTTGCTTCTATGACGCCTTAACAAAAAACATAAGAATTATCGGGGCGGATAAAACTTCCACTGGCAATCCCAAAAGAAAAGGCCATTTTATAACTCCCACAGGCGTTTTTGAAAATAGCGTTAAAAATTTTAACTACCGCGCTTTAGGGACAAAGAACGACCAAGGTTGGCGCGGTTTGGGAATAAAAGGTTCAAGAGTTTGGGATTTTGGCTGGCAAGAAACCAATTATAAAAGCGGAAAAAGATATATTCGCCTTCTTATGCACGCCACTGATCCTAATTATGGAGAACCGCGTTTGGGCAAGGTTGATTCCAAAGGATGCATAAGAATTTCCGCAAAATTTAATAAGTTTCTTGACTACTATGGAGTTCTTGATGCTGATTACGAAAGAAATAAAAAATCAAAATCGGTCTTATGGCTTTTAAAGCACAATCGCGAGCCGGTTTTATTTGCCGGACAATACTTGATAACCGGAGACTCATCATCTCCTAACACTTAAGACTCAAAGCCCTTTCGGGGGCTTTTTTATTTTATCACCTCATTATTCTAAGACCTATTTCTTCTACCAGCGTTCCAATTCCAGCCAAAGCAAAAACAAAAATTAAATACCAGCTAAAAGGAAAGAGAAAGTAAAAAGTAGAGACTGTTAATGCAATCCAAATGCCTGTGCACCAGGGACAATGAATCATTACCGAAATAGTTTTTCTCGGACCTTTTTCGAATTTTTCAAAATAATCTCTGATGTAATCGGTGATATGGTCATAAACGAATAAATGAGTGAGGCGGAAAATTGCCAAAGCAAGCAGCAAAAAATCAAAGTAAGAAATAGGGAATACTTTATTTTTAGAATATAAAAATCCTGTCAATATGGCTGCTAAGGCAATAAAAACAACAGTAAAGATAAAATTCCATATATATTGCTCTTTATTCTTGACCATAGATATAAGAAAAATTTTATAGTATAATTATATCATTAAAGGTTTTTCTGTCAAATTAAGTTTACAACTGGTTTTTAACTAAAAGGTCGTTAAAAGAAAATCTTATATGGAAATTATTTTTCTTATTGGAAGAATTTTATACGGAGGATTTTTTGTTTTTGGAGGAATTAACCATTTCATGAAATTGGAAATGATGGCTGGATATGCTGATGCAAAAGGAGTGCCAATGGCAAAAACAGCTGTTATTTTAAGCGGCGCCGTAAGCATACTCGGCGGATTAGGAATAATTTTTGGAGTTTATGTAAAAATTGCTATTGCGCTACTCGCCTTGTTCTTAATTGTAGTAACTTTGAAAATGCACAATTTTTGGAAAACAGCTGACCCAATGGTAAGAATGAATGACCAAGTCGGTTTCATGAAAAACACAGCGTTGCTTGGAGCTGATTTAATGTTTTTGGCAATAGAGGAGCCGTGGATTTTCAGCTGGTTATTCTAAACCTAAAAAATCATGTAATATTTTAAACTGCAAACAAGCGGTGATATTAAAGTTTATATGAAAAAAATTTATTTAATTTTCACAATAACTTCTATTTTAATTACTTCTTTTTATTTTTTTTATAAAGACAGCGGATTTTTTTCTCCTGAACAAATAAATGAAATTAAAAATTTTAAAGAATGCGCCTTAGCCGGCTATCCGATTCTTGAATCTTATCCAAGACAATGCCGGGCTGATAATAAAACTTTTATTGAAGAAATCGAGCCGATTATAGGCATAAATGAAAAAATACGCGTGGAAAAACCAATGCCGAACGATTTTATTGAAAGTCCGTTGCAAATAAAAGGCGAAGCGCGGGGCTTTTGGTTTTTTGAAGCGTCTTTTCCAATAAGGCTATTAGATGGAAATAGCAAGGAAATTGCCATAGCAATCGCCCAAGCGCAAAGCGAGTGGATGACTACTGAATTTGTGCCTTTTGAGGCAATGCTTGAATTTAAAATTCCGGACGCAACAACTGGTACTATTATTTTTAAAAAAGACAATCCCTCGGGGCTTCCCGAGTATGATGACGAGCTAAGAATGCCGGTTAAATTTACCAAAAAAGAAACAATAAAGGAATTTGGCATCATAAAAGGCAAGGTGTTATTAGGCCCTGTTTGTCCGGTTATGCGGATTCCGTCCGACCCTAATTGCAACGATAAGCCATATCCTACCAATATAGAAGTTTTTAAAAAAAGCGACCTATCCAAGCCTTATAAAATCATAGAAACCGACGAAACAGCTTCTTTTGAAATAAATCTTGAACAAGGAGTCTATATTTTAAAGCCTCAAGGTAAAAATCCTTTGCCAAGATGTGCTGAAAAAGAGTTAAGTATATTGTCCGGTAAAATTCAGGAAATAGAATTTTCCTGCGATACGGGAATAAGATGATATGAGAGTTTTTATTAAAGCAAAGCCAAACTCCAAGCAAAACAAAGTTTCAAAAATTAGCGAAAATATTTTTGAAGTTTTTGTTAAAGAACCGCCAGTCGATAACAAAGCAAACGAAGCGATAATAAAAAGCCTTGCTGATTATTTTGGAATTCCTAAATCAAATATAAAAATAATTTCAGGGGCATCTTCCAAGCAAAAAATTATTGAAGTTGTTTTATAACGATGGTTTTGTATAATTTACTAATGTTTGCAAAACCAGCTAAAAGAAGCAGAAATATTTATAATCCCGCATCAAACGAGCCATTTAAATTAAGCCGTTCAAAAATCGAATTGTTTATTGAATGCCCGAGGTGTTTTTATGTTGACCGGAGATTGGGTGTTGGGCGGCCAGAAGGGCTGCCGTTTACTTTAAACAAAGCGGTTGATGCGTTAATGAAAAAAGAATTTGACATTCACCGCGCTAAAAATCAGGCGCACCCTCTGATGAAAAAATATAACATTGATGCCGTTCCCTTCAGTCACAAAAATATGGGCAAATGGCGGGAGAATTTTGTAGGTGTTCAGTATTTGCATGAATCAACTAATTTTATCATCACTGGAGCGGTTGACGATATTTGGATTAATCGCCAAAAAGAGCTTTTGGTTGTTGATTATAAGGCCACCAGCACCACCAGAGAAATTACGCTTGATGAAGAATACCGCCAAGGTTACAAAAGGCAGATGGAGATTTATCAGTGGCTTTTAAGACAAAATGATTTTTTAGTTTCCAATACCGGATATTTTGTTTATGTTAACGGCAAAGCCGACAAAGAATCTTTTGACGGAAAACTGGAGTTTGATGTCCAAATTTTATCTTACGAAGGGAATGATAACTGGGTGGAAAAAACAATTATTGAAGCTCATAAATGCCTTAATTCCGAAAAAAATCCTCAAGCATCGGCAAATTGCAAATATTGCTCTTACGCAAAAGCGCGAGAAGAAGCCAAAGCGATTTAAACTTGCAAAAAATCGCATTTTGTTCTATTATATAACCAGCGTTTGATTTGAAAACCAAATAAGGAGAGGGAAAATGGATGACTTAATGAGACTTTCAAGAAGGCTTATCAGCAGCGTGACTTATCGTGAATTGAGAAAGGTGGTTACAGAAGAAGCGATTAAAATTTTTAAAGCGGATAGATCTTGTTTAATAATCAAGAATAAAAAAGGCGAATTCAAGATCAAAGCTGGAGTCCCCGAGGAAGATCATGGCATAGGCGAAATTATCACTCCGCAAACAGGAGAAAAATTTCTTGCCGATGTTTTAAAATTCAGAATGCCGATGGTGGTGGAAAAGCCCTTGCATGACTCAAGAGTTTTTCATATGCGGGATATTGTAATAAAATATGATATTACCGCGATTTTGTTGCTTACGATTTTTACCAACACAGAAGATCTGGGCATATTGGCGCTTGATTATACAGGCAGAAAAAAAATCTCCAAAGAAGTATTTTTGAAAATAAAAGATTTTAATTCGCTTGCAGCAGAAGCTCTTTTGGCGGCTTACCGAAGAAAGAAAGAGGAAGAAGACCTTTTAAGGAAACAAAGATTTATCATTTTAGGCGAAAAATATGCCGAATTTTGTCATGATACAAGAAATGATTCTGTAGCAATAAACACTTTTGCAAAATCTTTGCTTAATCTAAATTTTCCGGAAGAAAAAAGGCGCGAGTATCTCGAGAAAATCATTTCAAAAGCAAAGCATTTTGAAAATGTCGCGCAAGACGCGCTTAATTGCGTAAATTTAGATAATATATGCAAATTAGACAGCGCAAAATCGGACAGCTTAAAATTAGAAAAAATCTTGCTTAATAAATTTCTGGAAGAATGCGCGAAAGATTTTATTCTTGTGGCAAACGGGTGCAAGATAAGGTTTTGGGGCGATAGAAGGCTGGAAAAAATAAGGGTTTATGCTGACCCTCAAAAACTTTCCGCCGCCTTGAGAAACATTGTCCTTAATGCCATTGAAGCTTCGGCAAAAAATGTTGTAATTGCCGGCGCTATAAAAGGCCGGACGACTTTAATAACCGTTTTAAATGACGGAGAAAAAATCGATCCGCAAATTAAAGATCATATTTTTTCTCGTTTTGCGACCACTAAAAAAAATATCGGCGGAACAGGCATAGGTTTGGCCAATGTAAAAGCAACGATAGATCTTCACAAAGGCGACATCAAAGTTGCGGAAAATGGTAAGTTTACTTTTTTCAATATTCGTATTCCTGTTTTTCCTTACGCTTGATAGCTTAGTAATATGATAATCCCTCCTAATCAGAGGGATTTTTTTTGACAAACTATAAATATAAGCTTAAAATAAGCACTGTTTTTATGAATATACGAAACATCGCAATAATTGCCCACGTTGACCACGGAAAAACCACGTTGGTTGACGCTCTATTAAAGCAATCAGAAAATTTTAAAATCAGGGCTGACGAGACTAAAGATTTGATAATGGATTCCAATGAGCTTGAGCGCGAGCGCGGCATTACTATTTTCTCCAAAAACGCTTCAATTAAATACAAAGACGTAAAGATTAATATCGTTGATACGCCGGGTCATGCTGATTTTGGTGGAGAAGTGGAGCGCATTATGAGAATGGTTGACGGAGTTTTGCTTTTGGTTGATGCCAAAGAAGGCCCGATGCCTCAAACCAAGTTCGTTTTAAGAAAAGCGATTCAAGCCGGTCATAAAATAATTCTCGTAATTAATAAAATTGACAAGCCCGATGCGCGACCCCAATGGGCACTTAATGCCGCTTATGATCTTTTTATAGAGCTTGATGCGAGTGAAGAGCAGGTAAATTGTCCGGTGATTTATTCTTCTTCAATTCAAGGCAAGGCTGGTTTTGAACCCGATTTAAACAAAATGGAGAGTATTGCTCCGCTTTTTGAAAAAATCATTGAATATATTCCAGCCCCCAAAATAGACCAAACAAAACTTTTGCAAATGCTTACGGTTAATTTAGTTTACGACAATTACAAAGGCAAGATTGCCATAGGCAGATTGTATTCCGGAACTTTGAAAAAAAATATGACTGTATCTCATATTAATCGTGGTGGAGAAATAAAGAAAATAACAATAACTTCAATAATGCTTTTTGAGGGCTTGAAAAGAATCGATGTTGAAGAAGCTTTTGCCGGCGATATTGTGGCAATTTCCGGCATCAGCGATGTTTCTATCGGTGAAACAATTTCTGATCCGGATAATCCCATGCCTTTGCCGATAATTACCATTGATGAGCCGACTATTAAAATGATTTTCGGCGTAAACACCTCGCCTTTTACAGGCAAAGAAGGGGATTATTCCACTTCAAGAAATCTGAAGGAACGTCTTGAGCGAGAACTGGAAACCGATGTGGCGCTTAAAGTTATGCCAACAGAATCAGCAGACCGATGGACAGTAGCCGGCCGCGGAGAACTCCATTTAGCTATTTTAATTGAAAAAATGCGGCGCGAAGGTTATGAGCTTGAAGTATCCAAACCGCAAGTAATTTTTAAGGAGGTAGGCGGAAAAACAATGGAACCGATGGAACTTGTTTCTATTGAAGTTCCGGAAAAATATTCCGGCACAGTAATTGAAATGATGGGCAAACGCTTGGGAACCATGAAAGACATGCGCGTTGACCGTGAAGAGGCGTTTATGGATTTTATTATTCCCACTCGCGGATTAATCGGTATTAGAAACGAATTTTTGATGAGTACCAGAGGCTTAGGTATAATGAACAGTATTTTTATGGGTCATGAAGAATTTAAAGGCGAACTTTTTGCAAGTCCGCATGGTTCGCTAATCGCCTCAGAAACGGGCTTGTCTAACAGTTATGGATTGATGAATGCCCAAAGCCGGGGTCAGCTCTTTATAGAACCGGGCATAAGCGTTTACGAAGGAATGGTGGTTGGCCAAAATGCCAAAGCAGATGACATTTTAGTTAATATCTGTAAAACAAAGGAATTAACTAATTTTCGGTCTAAAAATCAAGGCGTTCAGGAGCAACTTGAGGTGCCAAAAAAAATGGGGCTAGAAGACAGTCTTGATTACATCGGCGATGACGAATTGGTGGAAGCCACTCCTAAAAATATTCGTATCAGAAAAGCGGTTTTATCGGAAAATAACAGAAAAAAAACCAAACGACAAGATAAAAAATAAAAAAAACGGCTCATTATCAATGAGCCGTTTTTTAACCAGCAATAACGCTGATTTTTAAGGAATCGGCTCATCCTCTTTATTAAAAATTTCAGCGGGATGCCATTTTTAAATATCCCCTCATAGCTTACTGTATTTTTAATAGCATTATTTTTCAACGGATTAGAGTATTCTTTTTATTTTTGATATAATAAAAAAATGAAGCTAAATTCTTTTTTAAAAAAATACCGGCTTATTATTCTTTTAATGGCTATCTTGGTAATAGTCGGGGGATATTTTTATTTAATTCGCACCAAAGAACCGATATATGATTTTATTGATGCTAAAAAAGCTGACCTTATTTCGGAGGTAAGCGTAACCGGAAGCGTAAAGCCTGCCGAAAGCGCTGATTTGGCATTTGAAAAAACTGGGAGAATCGAAAAAATTGACGCTAAAATCGGTAAAGAAGTAATACAGGGAGAAGTTCTGGTAAGCTTGGAAAAATCCGAACTTGTCGCTCAACTTGCTCAAGCAAACGCCAACGTAAAAGTTCAAAACGCGAAGCTCGAAGAACTTTTGAGTGGTTCGCGCCCGGAAGAAATAAGAGTTGAAGAAGTTAAAGTTGAAAATGCGAAAATTTCTCTTAACGACGTCAGAATTAATTTAATAGATAAAATTAATGACGCATACACCAAGTCCGATGACGCGATAAGAAATAAGGCAGACCAGATTTTTATAAATCCAAGAAGTTCTAATCCTCAACTTTCATTTATAGGCGTCGATTCGAAGCTTGATTTTGATATTAAATATCAAAGGCTTGCAGTTGAGGAAAATTTTAATTTATGGAAATCGTCGCTTGAAGCTTTAAAAATTACAAGCGACCTTGATTTTTATTCCACTGAAGCAAAAAATAATTTGAGCCAAATAGCTGATCTATTGAATAAAGCAGCTTTGGCGGTCAATAGCGCCGCGACGAGCGCCTCTTTATCGCAGACAACCATAAATAGCTGGAAATCGGATATTTCAACGGCAAGAACCAATGTCAATACGGCAATAGCGAATCTTTCTTCAGCTGGAGAAGAGCTAAGGGCTTCTAAATCAAATTTAGCGCTTGCTCAAGAACAATTAGCTCTTAAAAAAACAGGAGCAACAGTTGAACAGATTGCAGCTGCCCAAGCCCAGCTCGAAGAGGCCAAGGCTAATGTTTTAAATACTAATGCTCAAATTTTCAAGACAAGGCTTATGTCTCCGATTGACGGTATTGTAACAAAAATAAACGCTGAAATAGGAGAAATAGTTTCTTCAAATTTAACGGTGATATCCGTAATTTCTAAATCTCATTTTAAGATTGAAGCAAATGTAGCTGAAGCTGATATTGCTAAGTTGAAAATCGGAGATTTAGCAAAAGTAACTCTTGATGCCTATGGAAACGATGTGATTTTTGAAGCAAAGGTTGCTTTTATCGACCCGACTGAAACCGTAATTGAAGGAGTGCCTACTTATAAAACCACACTGCAGTTTATAAATAATGATAATCGAATTAAATCTGGCATGACTGCTAATTTGGATATTATTACTGACAAGCGGGATAATGTAATAGTTATTCCCCAAAGAGCCATAATAAGCGAAGGATTGATAAAAAAAGTGAAAGTGATTAAAGAAAATACAGTAACAGAAAGAAATGTCGTGGTAGGACTTTTAGGGTCTGACGGCAATATAGAAATTATAAAAGGGCTAAGCGAAGGAGATAGAATTATTACTGGCGAAAAATAAATTTATTTCTCATGAATCTAATAGAGGTTAAAGACCTTGAGAAAATTTATGAAAACGAAGGCGTAAAAACTCCTGCATTAAGAGGCGTTTCTTTTAACATCAAAGCAGGCGAGTTTGTTGCGATTATAGGCGCGTCCGGCTCTGGTAAGTCCACGCTCCTCCATATTTTAGGATTTTTAGACAGACATACTAAGGGCAAATATTTTTTTGAAGAAAAAGCCATAGACGATTATTCAAAAGAAGAATTATCAGCCTTGCGAAATAAAAAAATGGGCTTTGTCTTTCAGGCTTTTAATTTACTTCCAAGAACAACTGTTTTTGAAAACGTTAAGCTGCCTCTCCTTTATTCCGATATTGACGAATCTTTGTGGGACGAATTAGCATTAAAGTCAATTGAAGCAGTTGGCTTAAGCCATAGGATAAATCATGAATCAAATCAGCTTTCAGGCGGCGAAAAGCAAAGAGTGGCTATTGCGAGAGCTTTAGTGAATAACCCGCTGGTAATTTTTGCTGATGAGCCAACCGGAAACCTTGATTCCAAATCAGGCAAAGCTGTTATGGAAATAATCCAAAAACTCAACGAAGAAGAAGGCCGGACTGTTATCTTGATTACGCATGAAACATATACCGCAGAGCACGCTCAGCGAATTATAAAGTTTCATGATGGAAAAATAGAAAGCGACAATAAAGTTAATCATCAGCACGCCGCAGATGATTTTATCAAATAACCATGTTGCTTAAATATAGCGCTAAAACTGCTTATAGAGGATTGCGAACAAATAAATCGCGCTCATTTTTAACTATTTTAGGCATAGTCATTGGAATTACGGCAATAATTTTAATAATGTCGATAGGGCAAGGCGCGCAAGATTTAATTTTAAATCAAATTCAAGGAATGGGCTCAAAAACAATTGCAGTCGCGCCCGGACGCGAACCGCAGGGACCAAGCGATATCGCTCAAGTTTTCAGCGATTCGTTAAAAGAAAATGACCTAGCCGCGCTTCAGAAAAAAGTTAATGCGCCTCATATTAAGGAAATTTCGCCGATTATTTTTGGCGGAGAAACAGCCGCTTATGGAAGCGAAACATACCGAATGACAATATTCGGCTCTTCTGAATTAATTTTTAAAATTTTTAGTATTTATCCGGAGAAAGGGATTATGTTTTCTGACGAAGACATAAAGAATAGAAATGATGTGGCAATTATCGGAGCAAAAGTTAAAGAAGAACTTTTCGGAGAATCCGAAGCAATAAGCCAGAAAATAAAAATAAAAGG
This sequence comes from Patescibacteria group bacterium, assembly GCA_038078555.1. GTDB lineage: Bacteria > Patescibacteriota > Minisyncoccia > UBA6257 > UBA9933 > JBBTYQ01. The sequence continues at coordinate 74,590 of JBBTYQ010000005.1, forward strand.
GCGGAATTTTAAAATTATCGGCGTTTTGCCCAAAAAGGGACAAGTATCGTTTTTTAATTTCGACGAAATTGTTATTGTTCCTTATACCACTGCCCAGCAATATATTTTCGGCATTAAATACTTCCATCGTTTTTTAATCGAAGCTGATTCAGAAGAATATATAAATCAGACAGTAAGAGATATTGAGATAACCCTGAGAAATACGCATAAAATTACCGGCGGTCCGGAAAAAAACGATTTTTTTGTTGAAACTCAGGCTGATGTTGCCCAAAGACTCAGCACGGTTACCAGTGTTTTTACTCTTTTTCTTGTTTCTGTGGCGGCGATTTCTCTTATAGTCGGTGGCATAGGAATAATGAATATAATGCTTGTTTCGGTTAGTGAACGAACTAGAGAAATAGGATTGAGAAAAGCAATTGGAGCTACTGAGAAAAATATTTTAACGCAATTTCTTCTCGAGGCAATAATGCTAACTGGTTTTGGGGGTTTTATCGGCGTAATTTTAGGGGCTGTTTTATCTTTTATATCTTCTATTATACTTACAAGAATTATTAATATAGAATGGGTATTTTCTTTTCCGCTTTTTGCCGCTTTTATAGGAATTTCCGTAGCGATTTTAGTTGGAGTGATTTTCGGACTATATCCGGCGCGCAAAGCCTCTTCAAAAGATCCGATAGAAGCATTAAGATACGAATAATTGGTAATTATGAAAAACTACGATAAAATAGGCAAACAGCCGGCAAAACCGGCCTACAGAACTCCCTCCAGTTTTCGACAGAAAAAATTCATAAAAGTTTTTAAAACAAAAGCTAAAAATAAAAATTATTGATTATGGAAAAATTTAAAGGTTTTGAAAAAAGAATAAAAGCTTCCGACAGCGAAAAAACGGATATCACAAACATTATTTCTCTGGGTAATGGCAGATTTATTGAAAAACACATCGACCCAAAAACAAATGAGCTTAAAAATTGGTTTATCAAGGATAAAGAAAATAAAATCATCAGTTTTTCCGATATGCAGGGCGAGGAGAAAATACGTTATTTTGATACGATAAAAGAAAGATTTCCGGAGCTTAATTTCAATTTAAAAGATGAAGAGCTTAAATTTTTTGCTAAAGAAATATGCCGAGACAATATAGAAAACAGCATAGACAATACACTTGATAATTTTGATGAAAAAAAAGCAAGCGAAAATTAATTTGGGTTGAACAATTTAAATGTTAAGCCGGACAAAAAATATTAATTTATCTCCTATAAAAAATATTGAGCTTCTGGCCTCAAAAATTCCCGATGTTATTTCTTTAGCTCAAGGCATTCCTTCTTTTGATACGCCGGAAGTTGTTAAAAAAGCGGCAATTAAAGCTCTGAATCGCGGCGTAGTGGCAAAATATTCTTTGACTTACGGCTTGCCGGAGCTTCGTGAAACAATCGAACAATCGCTGGCTAACGATGGAATGTATTACGATTTTGAAAAAGAAATAATCGCCGTTGCCGGCTCTATCGAAGCGATTATGGCCAGTTTAATTGCCGTAATTTCTCCAAAGAAAGACGAGATAATTCTTTTTTCTCCAAGCTATGCATCGTATCCCGAAGTAGTAAAAATTGCCGGCGGCAAGCCTATTTTTATAAATTTACTGGAAGAAAAAAATTGGCAAATTAATTTTAAAGAACTGGAAAAAAAAATCAGTTCTAAAACAGCCGCAATTTTATTATGCAACCCCAATAATCCGACTGGCACTATTTTTTCCAAGGAGGATTTATTAAAAATTGCGGAATTAGCCGGTAAAAAGAATTTTTTCATAATTAGCGATGAAGTTTATAAGGATTTTATTTATAACGATTATTCAACTAAACAGTCTGTTAAAGCTCCATTTTTTTCTCTGGCACAGATACCTGAACTTAGAAAGATAGTTATTCGGATATTCAGCCTTTCTAAAGCTTATGCGATGACTGGTTGGCGCATCGGCTATCTTCATAGCGACGAAGATATTGTTAAAGAAATTTTAAAAATTCATGATTCACTTGTAACTTGCGCGCCAGTAATTTCTCAATACGCGGCTATGGCAGCCTTAGATTTTGGCGATAAGGAAATTAAAAAATTTGTAGCTGAATTTAAATTACGGCGCGATATAATTTGCAGATATTTTAATGTATTAAAAGATTTTTTCTCTTACCAAGAGCCTGTTGGAGCTTATTTTGTTTTTCCTAAAATCTTGCCTTTGGCTTACAAAATTTCTAAAACAACTAATTCTGAAAGTTTTGCGTTAAAAATTCTGGAAAAAGCCAAAGTGGCAATAGTGCCCGGCTCTGCTTTCGGGCCATCAGGCGAAAATCATTTCCGGATTTCTTTCGGCAGAAGCGAAAAAGATATTAGCGAAGCGATGGAGCGAATAAAGAAATTTTTAATAAATGAATAGCTTTTTAAAATTATTTGTTGGATTTTTGTTAAAATGGCTTGCTAAGATTTATTTGATGCGCCGCCAGCCATGCATAATTGCGGTTATCGGAACAACCGGCAGACATTGGATAAAGGAAAATGTTATCGAAGCGTTAAGAGAAAAAAAATTCAGCGCGCGCGGTAATCAAAAAAATTTTAATGCCGAAATTGGCCTGCCTTTATCAATTTTAAATTTGCCTTCAGGCGAAGGGACTTTTATCGGCTGGCTTAATGTTTTGCTCGAAGGAATAAAAAAATGTTTTGTATTAAACAAGAAACAAAAAGAATACTTGGTTTTAGAAATGGCTATTGATCAGCCGGAAGATATGGATTATTTATTAAGCATAGTTAATCCTCAAATTGCTGTTTTTACGACTATCACCATGATTTATTCTGAAAATTTTGAAGATCTGGATGAAATTAGCCAAGAGTATAAAAAATTAGTGAAAATCCTGCCTCAAAAAGGAGGTTTGCTTATTAATAATAATGACGACGAACGCATTAGAGAACTTGAAACTTTGGCGCTTTGCCGTGTTGTTAGCTACGGTTTGAAAAACCCCTCTGATTTTACCGCTAAAAATATTAAAAAAACTGTCCTAGGCCAACAATTTGAATTAAACAATAAACGAATAGAAATCAATCGTTTTGGCCAACATCATATTTATGCTAAAGTTGTTGGAGAAATAATCAAAAGCCAAATAAATTAATTTATTAATCATGACTCCAGTTGAACAAATTAAAGAAAAACTTGATATAGTTGAATTTATCCGCAGCTATATTACTCTTCAGCCGGCCGGCCGAAATTTCAAGGCGAATTGCCCTTTTCATAAGGAAAAAACGCCTTCTTTTATTGTTTCTCCGGACCGCCAAACCTGGCACTGCTTTGGATCATGTTCCGAAGGAGGGGATATATTTAAATTTTTAATGAAATACGAAAATCTGGAATTTCAAGAAGCGTTGAAGATTTTGGCGGAACGCGCTGGAATTGAATTAGGAAGAACTAACTCGTTTGAACAGAAGCAAATAGGAGTTTTATATGATATTAATGAAAAAGCCAAAGATTTTTTCAAAAAAAACCTTGAATTGAATAAAGAGGCGGCTGATTATTTAAAAAGCCGAGGTCTCAATCCAAAAACAATTGAAGAATTTGAACTTGGATATGCCGCAAACGAATTTGAAAAATTAACACTGCACTTAATAAAATCCGGCTACAATATAAAAGACATCGAAAGATCCGGCCTTGCTTTTAAAAAAGAAAAAGGCGGTTATATGGATAGGTTTCGCAGCCGGATAATGTTTCCTATTTATAATCACACGGGAAAAACTATCGGCTTTTCCGGAAGGATCCTTCCGAGATTTGATACCGGCGAAACCGGAAAATACGTAAATAGCCCAGAGACGCCGATTTTTAACAAATCAAAAATTTTATACGGTTTTCATAAAAGTAAAAATTTTATCAGAGAGGAAAAATCAGCAGTGCTGGTTGAAGGACAAATGGATTTTTTAATGCTTTGGCAAGATGGCGTGAAAAACATTGCGGCTACTTCAGGAACCGCTTTAACTTTTGACCACTTAAAAACTTTGAAAAGGCAAACTGATAATCTGATATTTTGTTTCGATAACGACGAGGCCGGCCTTAATGCGGCTGAAAGAGGCATTGATATGGCAATAGCGTACGACTTCAATGTAAAGATATCGGCGCTTATTGATTATAAAGATCCGGCTGAAGCGGTTTTTAGCAGCCCGGGTAAAATATCGGAACTTTTAAAAAATAGCTTATTAATAATGGAATTTTATTTTAACAAATATTTACCTAAAGAATTAAAGCCTCAATTGCCTGAATTTAAGAATAGCGTAAGAAACGTATTGGAAAAAATTAAGCATATTGCCAGTCCGATTGAAAGAAATCATTGGTTAAAAGAACTTTCCCAAAGAATAAAAATCGAGGAAAAAATTTTAATTGAGGAATTGGAAAAATTAAAAACCGTAAAATTTGAGCCAATAAAAAATAGGACAGGAGAAGAAAAAGATATAATTGAAGAAAAAATAGTTCTTAGCCGGCGAGAATTAATTAGCCAGCGAATCCTAAGTTTAATAATTATTAAAGATGATTTTAAGGAAAAAATTGCCGAATACGCCAATTATCTTCCCGTTGATTATTTTGTAATTTTTAGAAACTTAGTCGAGAAAACCGATTTAACCGATACGCGCTTGATTAATTTGTTAAATTTTATTACATTACGGTCGTCTTTTGAATCAGAAGTAATCGGCGAACAAAAATTGGAAAATGAATTTGATGAACTTCTATGCCAATTAAATAAGGAATGTCTTAAAGAAAAAGGGGAGCGCTTGGTAAAACTTATCAAAGAAGCGGAAAAAAATGGTGATGAAGAAAATGTTGCCAGTCGCCTGAAGGAATTTGACGAAATTTCCAAACTAATGCATAATTAAATACTTATTAAACACCTTTTAATATAATGGCAAAGCATAAAAAAACAAAAAAATCTTCCAAACCCGCTAAAAAATCTAAAAAAATTGTAAAAAAACCGGCTTTATCAAAGAAAAAATCTGCTAAAAAAGCCGGATTTAAATTTAACGAATCGGCAATCGAAGAACTGGTTAAGCAAGCTAAAACCCGGGGTTTTGTTACTGATTCGGAGATTTTATATCATTTCCCAGATATAGAAAAAGACGTTTCTTTTCTTGAAGAAATTTACAATAGGCTTGCTAACGCAAATATAAAAATAGTAGAAACAAGCCAATTAATCGAATTGCCGGAAAAAGCAGAAATAAGCGCAAAAGAACTGAAAGAGGCCACTAAAATTGAAGCGATAGAGCTTCCGGACGCAGTTCAAATGTATCTTAAGGAAATCGGAAAAACTCCTCTCTTAAAAGCCCACGAAGAAAAAGATCTTGCTAAGCGATCGGAAAAAGGCGATGAAGAAGCAAGACAGAATCTTATTCGGGCGAATTTGCGCTTAGTTGTTTCTATTGCCAAAAGATATGTAAACCGAACTCCAAATTTAAGCATTCTTGATTTGATTCAAGAAGGCAATATTGGTCTGGCGCGCGCTGTAGAAAAATTTGACTACCGCAAAGGATTTAAATTTTCAACTTATGCCACTTGGTGGATTAGACAAGCCATAACCCGAGCTTTAGCCGATCAATCGCGCACCATTCGAATTCCAGTGCATATGATTGAAACAATTTCTAAATATACTCAAGTTAAGAGAAGATTATTTCAAGAATTGGGTCGAGAGCCGCTAGCCGAAGAGCTTGCTATTGAAATGGGAGCCTCGATTGAAAAAATTCGCCATATTCAAAAAATTTCTCAAGAGGTTATTTCGCTGGAGGCGCCGATTGGCGAAGAAGACGAAGAATCAACTCTTTCTGAGCTTATTAAAGATGATAAGAGCCCGACCTCATCTCAGCTTATCGCCCGAGCTCTTTTAAAAAATAAAATTGGTGAAATTTTATCTGATCTTTCTCCGAGAGAACAGGAAATCTTAAAACTGCGTTTTGGCTTGACTGACGATATTACTCATACCTTAGAAGAGGTGGGAAAGAAATTTAATGTTACAAGAGAGCGGATTCGCCAAATCGAAGCTAAGGCTTTGGAAAAAATAAAAAAGCATCAAAAATTTCTGGCTTTGGAAGAATACTAAATTTTTACCATTGAATAATCTATATATAATTTGTTATAATAATTAAAAGGTCATTATTATTAAAATAATTTATTTTATGAAAAAAATTATCATTTTTCCATTAGTGGCGGCGTTTATTCTCAGCAGCGCGCTATCAGTTAATGCGCAAGAAAATCAAACGGCTTCTGAGGCAACTCAAACAATTATCGAGGCCGAAGAAATAACAATAAAAGACCTTGAAATTGAAAATACCGGAATTTTGCCGACTAATCCGTTTTATTTTCTGAAAAATTTTCGAAGAACAATTCAGCGCGTAATTACTTTTGACCCCGTCAAAGAAGCAACATTAGAACTTAAGATTTTAAATGAACAAGCAGCGGAAATAAAAAAGTTAGAAGAAATAACTCCCGATAGAATAGAAGCCATATATAAAGCCGCAGAAAATTATAACCAAAACTCGGAAAAACTGAAACAACGTTTAGAAAATTTAAAAGAAACAAGCCAAAATCCGAATATTAACGAATTGATGGAAAAAATCGCTGATAAATCAATAAAACATCAGCTGCTTTTTGATAATTTGGCAAAAAAATTTGAAAATCAGGAAGAGCTTAAAAATCGCTTACAGTTATCTCAACAGGGAATCGATGAAATCATTGCCAAAATTCCTCAAAAATTCGACGATTCAAAGATGTTTAAGGAAAGACTGGAAAGAATTATAGAAAAAAAACCAGGTACCGCCTTAAGAGAATTAAGGATTTTGGAAATTTTAGATAAAGTGGAAAATAGATTGCCGGAAATTGATAGAAATATGCTTGAAGAATCAAAAGAAGCTTTCATAAGAAGGTTTGAGCAAAAAATCAATAATTTGACGGAAAAAGAAAGAGGGGAAATTTTAAAACCGGAGATTTTAAAAAAGCTTCCAGGCGAACCATTATTAAGATTAAAAATTATTGATGAAATAGCTAACCGTTCGGAAAACAACGGAATTAAAGAAGCAGTATTGAAAATAAGAGATAAAATCATTGAAGGGAAAATAGATATAAAGAAAGAAGAGGTTGAAAAAATAATAAGCGAAACAAAAAACTTAATCTCAAAAATAGAGAACGAATTAACTGCTATTTCTATCAATAAAAAACCAGCTGAAGAATCATTAAAAGTGATAAAAACTCATTTAATCAATGCGGAAAAAGCGCTCAGTGAAAATAAAATAGGTGAAGCTTTTGGGCAAGCCACTTCTGCTTATTCCAAAGCGACAAATACCTTAAGAGAGTTAATAAAAATTAAAAACCAGTCATCTGCTTCAACCCCGACTTTTAAAGAAAGGGATCAAGTTTGTATCCAAGTGATTGCCCCGGCAATTTCTCCAACAGGCATTTGCCGAGAATTTCCAACGCCTTGTGATGTTCCGGAAACATGGAAAAAAGTCGCTAAATGTCCTTTTTCAACAAGCACCTCCACTCCCACAATAGCCGAACCGCCTCTCCATCAATTATTTACAGTTACCTATGAAAATGGGGTTTTTTCTCCCAAAGAATTGAAAATAAGAAAAGGCGATGCGGTAAGATGGATCAACAAGAATCCTGACTCTGTTTGGCCTGCATCGGCAATTCATCCTTTTCATAATGCATATCCGCAAAAAAATGGCTGTTCAATAATAGGCGGCAGCGCTTTTGACGCTTGTCGCGCTCTAACTCAAGGCGAATCCTGGGATTTTACTTTTAACTTTGTTGGTTCCTGGAAATATCATAACCATTTAAAGCCATCTGTTGGAGGAGTAATAGTGGTAAGCGAATAAAATGTCTTCCGAGGAAATAAGAAAATCTTTTTTCGATTTTTTTAAGCAAAAGGGACACGCGATTGTCCCTTCTTCGTCGTTAATTCCCAATGACCCGTCAGTGCTTTTAACCACTGCCGGTATGCAACAGTTTAAAAAATATTATACCGGCGAACTTAAGGCGTTAGACGATTTTGGCTCGCAAAGAACTGCTTCAATCCAAAAATGCTTCCGCACTTCTGATATTGAAGAAGTTGGCGATAAAACCCACAATACTTTTTTCGAAATGCTCGGAAATTTTTCTTTTGGGCCGGTTGGCAGCGATAATCCGCTTGATATATCTTCAAACGGCTATTTTAAAAAATCGTCAATTTATTGGGCCTATGAATTTATAACAGGAATCTTAGAAATTAATCCGGAGAGAATAACTGTTTCTGTTTTTGAGGGAGATAACGAAATTCCATTTGACGAAGAATCTTATAAAATCTGGCAAGACGAAATTAAAATTCCTAAGGAAAAAATTATTTTAGGCAAAAAAGTTGATAATTTTTGGGGTCCAACCGGAGATGAGGGCCCTTGCGGACCAAGTTCGGAAATTTATGTTGATGATGTGGAAATATGGAATCTTGTTTTTAATGAATACTACAAGGATAAGAATAAAGAATTTATAAAAGTTGCCAGCCCTGGAGTTGATACGGGCATGGGGCTTGAAAGACTGACCTCGGTAATGCAGGGGATTGACGATGTTTTTAAAACAGATATTTTTCATGAGCTTATTTCGAAAATCGGCGAACTTAGTCAAATTAACAATGAACCGGTTTTAAAAATTTTATCCGACCACTTGAGAGCTTCGGTATTTTTAATTGCCGATGGTGTAAAACCGTCCAATAAAGAAGCTGGTTATATTTTACGGCGATTATTGCGCCGAATTATGGCGTATTCCGTTAAATACGATATTCATGCCGATTTATTTCCGGAAACAATTAAAATAATTTCTAAAAAATTTTCAGATTATTATCCGGAGTTAAAAGAGACAAAAATAATTCTTGATGTTATGGAAGAAGAACGCCTGAAATTTCAAGAAGCAATTTCTAAAGGACTGAAAGAATTGGAAAAATATCAAGAAATAACAAGCAAGGAAGCTTTTTATATTTACGAAACTTTTGGATTACCCTATGAATTGATTAAAGAATTAGCGCCAAGCGAAACTACAAAAAATCTTAATAAAGAAGATTTTGATAAAAAATTTGAAAAACATCAGGAAATTTCCCGAGCCGGGTTAGAGAAAAAATTTGGCGGCCATGGATTAGTGCTTGACACCGGAGAGCTTAAAGCCGCAAACGAAAAAGAAACTGAAAAAGTTATTCGCCTTCATAGCGCAACTCATTTGCTTCAATGGGCATTACGTGAAATTTTGGGAAAAGATGTCAGACAAATGGGCTCTGATATCAATTCCGAGCGTACTCGTTTTGATTTTTCCTTTAACCGTAAATTAACTCCGGAAGAAATAAAAAAAGTTGAAGATTTAATGAATGGCGTGGTGTCTGATGATATCCCTGTAAATTTTGAAGAAATGCCCAAGGAAAAAGCAGAAAAATTAAATGCGCTTCATTTTTTTAAGCAAAAATATCCGGATTTAGTGAAAGTTTATTATTTCGGCTCGGATATTAACAATGCTCTAAGCAAAGAATTTTGTGGCGGGCCTCATGTAAAAAGCACCTCGGATATTGGAAAAATTAAAATATCCAAGGAAGAGGCGGTTGCATCAGGCACACGGCGAATCAAAGCAATTTTAATTGATTAAATAATAAATTTCAGCCGTATTAGTTTGGTAAATAATCATTATTTGTTAGAATATCATTTATGGACAATATCAAGAAAAAAATAAAAGTAGTTGATATAATTCCGATTCAAAAAGAATCTCTACTTAATCAATCTTCAGTTGGCAGCGATGAAGCAACCCGACTTTCGCGCCAATCAAAAGAAAGCGAAAAAAATGATTTACAGGAAAAATTAAATGCTTTGTTTAAAGAGCAAAAAATTATCGATGAAGTTCAAGAGAATAAGCAAGAAGACGAGATAGCGACAAAAGAAAAGATACAAGAAGAAATAATAGAAAAAGAGGTTGAGGAATTTGAAAAAGAAACAACGGTCATTAATGAAGAAAAAGTAGTTGAAGAGCCATTTATCGTTGCGCATACCCCTCTAAGAAAGAAAATTAAAAAATATTTATTAATAAGCGCCTTCGCAATATTTTTAGGCAGCTCTATTTACGGTGTAATTGTATTTTTGCCTTCAGTGGAAATAAAAATAGCAGCTCAAAAATTAAATTGGAATTTTAATAGTTCGCTAATGGCTTCAAAAAGTCTTGCGGATGTTAATTATAACGATAAGCAGCTTCCCGCGGAAATCTTTTCCGAAAAAAGAAATCTTACGATGGATTATCCGGCTAGCGGAAAAAAATTCGTAAAAAGAAAGGCGGGGGGAGAAATCACAATTTTTAATTCTTATAGTTCCCAGCCTCAATCACTGGTAGCTAATACAAGATTCGCCGCGCCCGACGGAAAAATATTTCATCTCAATAATAAAATTATCGTCCCCGGCGCCAAAATAGAATCAGGAAAAATCATAGCTTCAAGCATCAAAGCCAAAGTAACCGCAGCTGAAGCTGGTAGCGAATATAATATAAGCGCAACAGACAAATTTTTAATTCCTGGATTTTCTGGTTCGGAAAAATACCAGGGATTTTATGCTTCTTCCAATCAATCAATGACCGGTGGTTTTATTGGTGAATTGTCTTATCCAACCGAACAAGATTTGCAAATAGCAAAAGAAAGAACCTCTCAAACCCTTAAAGAAAGTTTGACTGCTTTTTTGACCTCTCAGGTCCCGAAAGAATTTAAAATTATTGAAAATAGCCAACAATTTATTATTTTAAAAGAAAATTCGGAAGAAGTTGCCAACGAGAGCGGTAATTTTTCCATTACTATTGAGGCAGAATTAAGTTTAATTGTATTTAGAGAATCAGATGTTTTGGATTTAATTAACAATCTTGCTAAGCAAAATCTAGGCGATTCTTTTGAACCGAAGGAATATAAGATAAATTACGGCGCTTCCCAAGAAGACTTCAAAAATGGTAAAATTTCCTTCTTGGTGGATTATCAAGGAATTTTTTGGAAGCCGATAAATATTGACGAATTTAAAAAATCAATAATCGGAAAAAAAGAGCGGGAATTAAAAATTGCAATTTTTTCTTTGTCTTCCGGATTGGAAAAAGCCACTGTATCTTTTTGGCCGTTTTGGGTAAAAAAAGTTCCGAAAAATATCACCCGTATAAAGCTGGAAATTGAATAAAACAGGGGTTGACTTATTTTGAAATCTGGATTATTATTTTTTATCGTCTATATTAAATGAACAATAAATTATCAAAATCGATTGAAGGGATAGTATTCGAAGCTTTGCCTAGCACAACTTTCCGAGTCAAAATTTCAGAAAGCGAAGAAGTATTGGCTTATCTTTCGGGAAAGATGAGACTAAATTACATTAAAGTTTTACCGGGAGACAGAGTGCTCCTTGAACTCAGCCCGGACGGAAAAAGGGGAAGAATTATAAAACGGTTATAAAAACAATGAAAGTAAGAAGTTCGGTAAAAAAAATTTGCAAAAAATGCAAAATTGCTAGGCGCAAACGCCGAGTTTATGTTGTTTGCGAAGATCCGAACCACAAACAGCGACAAGGATAATAAAATTTAAAAAATATTTTTTTAATATGCGTTTATTAGGCGTCAATATACCGGATAATAAAAGGGTTGAAATTGCCCTTACTTATATTTATGGCGTTGGAAGAACTTCCGCTAATGAAATATTAATCGGAACAAAAATTAATTTCGATAAAAAAGCAAAAGACCTGACGGCTGACGAATTAAACAAAATAAAAGAATATATTGAAAAAAAATATAAAACCGAAGGCGAATTAAGGCAATTTATAAGAAGCAACATCGGCAGACTCAAAGAAATTCAAAGTTATCGCGGTTCAAGACACATGAAAAGATTGCCGGCGCGCGGACAAAGAACAAAAACTAACTCCAGAACTGTTCGGGGCAATGTAAGAAAAACAGTCGGCAGCGGAAAAAGAAAGGCGGAACTTAAGTAAAAAACATTAATTTTTATAGTTTATAAAACGTGATTGCGATAAGCCAGAGCGATAAAAGTTAAAATATTATGGGACAAAAAAAAGTTATTGAAAAAACTGAGAAAGAATTGCTTGATGAAAGCAAAAAATTGGAGGAAACAATGGAAAAAAAATCAGTGGTTTCAACGACTGATTCTTCTAAAAAAATCCAGAGTGGAAAAGTTTATATTAATGCAACATATAATAATACTATTCTTACTGCAACTGATAAAAATGGAAATGTAACGGCTTGGATTTCAGCCGGTGCTTTAGGATTCTCCGGCCCCAAAAAAGCGACTCCTTTCGCCGCCTCCAAAATGGTTTCTGCGATCTCCGATAAGCTTAAAAAATCTGGTTTTTCTAGTATTGAAATTATCGTTAAAGGTGTTGGCAGCGGAAGAGATTCTGCTATAAAATCTCTGGCAAATCAGGGATTTAATATAACTTCTATTAAAGACGTTACGCCGATTCCGCACAACGGTCCTCAAGCGCCAAAAACAAGAAGAGTCTAAATTCAATTAAATTACAATAAAATGCCATTATTAAAAGCAAAAGAAAAAAAGGAACGAGCGCTGGGGACAAAACTTTTTTTAAAAGGAATACGCTGCAATTCTCCCAAGTGCGCTATGGTAAGAAGACCGTATCGACCAGGCATTCATGGAAAAAAATATCGTTCTGCCTTGTCTGAGTTCGGCCAGCAGCTTTTGGAAAAGCAAAAAATAAAAATAAGTTACGGACTGAAAGAATCTCAAATAGAAAAAATTTTTGATAAAGCTGCCAAGGCCGGCAATATCGGTCAAAATGTTGTAAGTATTTTGGAGAGAAGGCTTGATAATGTTATCTTCAAAATTGGATTTGCGGCGTCAAGGATTTGTGCAAGGCAATACGTCAATCACGGACATTTTTTGGTAAATAATAAAAAAGTGACTGTTCCGTCTTATCAGGTGAAAATCAATGATATAATTTCTATAAAGCCAGCGTCAAAAGATCTATTGATTTTTAGGGATTTATCAAATAGTATAAAAAAATATAATCCGCCGGACTGGCTCACTCTTGATAAGGAAAAAATCGAGGGAAAAGTCAAGTCATTGCCTCATGATATTGAAACGCCATTTGATGTAAATATAGTAGTTGACTATTACAGTCGATAAAATATTTTTAATTCTAAAATTGCTGATTTCGAAATTATAATTTTATTTATAATTTTGGAATGTACAATTTTATATTTATAATTTATGGAATACACTAAGCTTAGCGAAACGGTAAAAATCAAAAAAATATCCGAAACCGAAAATTCTGGTATTTTTGAAATAGAAGGGCTCTACGTGGGTTACGGTTTAACTCTGGGTAATGCCCTAAGAAGGGCGCTTCTTTCTTCGTTGCCTGGCGCCGCCGTCACTCAAATTAAAATTAAAGGAGTGAAACACGAATTTTCTACAATCAGCGGGGTCAAAGAAGACCTCATTGAAATTATTTTAAATTTAAAAAAGATTCGTTTTAAATTTTTTGCCGATGAACCTCAAACTCTAATTTTAAAAGCAAAAGGAGAGAAAAAAATTAAAGCCGCTGACATTGAAACCAATTCCTCGGTTGAAATTATAAATAGCGACAGTCCTATTATGACATTAACCGCTAAAAGCTCTGAAATAGAAATGGAGCTCACCGTAGAAAAAGGGCTGGGCTATGTTCCGGTGGAAAGCCGTAAAACAGAAAAGCTTCCGATTGGCGTTATCGCCATAGACGCCATTTTTACACCGGTAAAAAACGTAAATTTTATTGTTGAAAATATGCGCGTAGGCGAAAGAACTGATTATAATAAATTAAAATTAATGATTGAAACCGATGGTAGTATATCTCCTTCAAGCGCTCTTCATAAGGCAGTCAATATCTTAAAAGACCACGTGGATAAAATTTCCGAAGTTGAAGTAAAAAACTTCGGAGAAGAAATTGCTCCAAAGAAAAAAGAAACTAAGAAAAAAGCAAAAAAATAAAAATGAGGCATTCGAAAAAAGGAAGAAAATTTCATAGGAAAAAAGGCCAGCGCCAGGCCCTCTTGAAGGGTTTAATTGGTAATTTATTAATCAGAGAAAAAATAGAAATAACCGAAGCAAAGGCAAAGGAAATAAAACCACTAGCGGAAAAGCTTATTACCATCGCCAAGAAACAGAATTTGCCCTCAATGCGCATTCTTTTATCTCGTCTTAATAAAAAATCTGCGCAAAAATTATATTATGAAATTGCTCCGCGTTATAAAAGCAGAAAAGGAGGTTATTTAAGAATAATTAAAAGCGTAAAAGTCCGGAAAAATGACGGTTCGAAATTGGCCATTATAGAACTTGTTTAGTATTGACAATTAACAGGATTAATATAAAATTAAAAAGTCGTAAAAAAAGCGATACCAATATACGAATCCATACTAATGATACGAATAAATGATGATAATTTATTCGTAACCATTAGTATAATTAGTATGAATTAGTGTATTATATCGCAGTTAATTTATTTAATTTATTATTATGGCAGAAAAAGCAAAATTCGAACGAACCAAGCCGCACGTAAATGTCGGCACTATCGGACACGTTGACCACGGCAAAACTACTTTAACCGCCGCGATTACTCATGTCCTTAAATTAAAAGGTCTTATTGATAAAGAAGAAGCGGTTAATGATATTGATAACGCTCCTGAAGAAAAAGCCCGAGGCATTACCATTGCCCTTCATCATTCCGAATATCAATCGGAAAAAAGGCACTATGCCCACATCGACGCTCCCGGACACGCTGATTATATTAAAAACATGATTACCGGCGCAGCTCAGATGGACGGCGCGATTTTAGTGGTATCTGCCGCTGACGGCCCCATGCCTCAAACCAGAGAGCATATTCTTTTAGCCAGACAAGTCGGCGTTCCGGCAATAATTGTTTTCTTGAATAAAGTGGATATGGTTGATGACCCAGAGCTTATTGATTTAGTTGAAGCCGAAATCAGAGAGCTTTTGAAAAAATACGAATTCCCCGGCGATACCACCCCGATTATCCGCGGTTCAGGGTTAAAAGCCTTGCAAGCCACTTCAGTTGATGATGAAGCTATCAAACCGATTATTGAACTGGTTAAAGCATTAGATGAATACATTCCAACTCCAGTAAGAGAAACCGATAAGCCGTTTCTTATGCCAGTTGAAGACATTTTCTCTATCGAAGGCCGAGGCACGGTTGTTACCGGAAGAGCCGAAAGAGGTATTATTAAAGTCAACGAAGAAATTGAAATTATCGGCATTAAACCGACTCAAAAATCAGTTGTTACCGGCATTGAAATGTTTAATAAACTGCTCGACGAAGGACAGGCTGGCGATAACGTTGGTATTCTCATTAGAGGAATTAAAAAGGAAGATGTTGAACGCGGCCAAGTCATTGCCAAACCCGGAAGCGTTACTCCTCACACTGAATTTGAAACAGAAATTTATGTTTTAAATAAAGAAGAAGGCGGACGCCATACGCCGTTCTTTAAGGGCTATAAACCTCAATTTTATATTCGCACCACTGATGTCACCGGAGAAGTTATTCTACCCCAAGGAGTGGAAATGGTTATGCCCGGCGATACTGTAAGTTTAAGCGTCAAATTAATTGCTCCTATTGCGCTTGAAGAAAAACAGAGGTTTGCCATCAGAGAAGGAGGAAAAACCGTAGGCGCCGGCGTTGTTACAAAAATTCTTAAATAATAACATTATAGTTCTCGCGATTGTTCTTTGTTATGACTAAAAAAGAAGAAGTTCCACAACCAAAACTAAGATTGAAAATCAAATCTTATGATCATCGGCTGATCGATAATTCCGCCAAGCAGATAATCGATACTGCTACTAGAAACGGCGCTGAAATTATAGGACCGGTTCCTTTGCCGACCGAATTCAAAAAATATACCGTCAACCGGTCAACTTTTGTCCACAAAGATTCGCGGGAACAATTTGAACTCAGAGTTCACAAAAGAGTAATTGACATCCTGAATCCAAATTCTAAAATAATCGAATCGTTGAGTAATCTAAATCTTCCGGCCGGAGTTGATGTGGAAATAAAAATGAAGTAATTAAAAGCCCCCCTACAAAAGGGGCTTTTAATTATCAAGAATTCCGTTCGTGTTTATTGACATCTCTTTTTTAATTTGCTATCTTTAAGGGCAATGGTCAAAGCCATTAAATATTAAATATCTGCGGATTTAGCCAATTTAGAGCAAAGCAGCCGGGCTAAGTCTGGCTGTTTTTATTGCAAATTTTTACTTGCAAAACATATAAAATAAATTTCATAAAATACGCATGGCATTTATCTTAGGAAAAAAAATAAAAATGTCCCAACTCTGGGAAAATAATAAAATTGTTCCTGTAACTCTTATTCAGGCCGGGCCTGTTTTTATAACTCAAATAAAAATGAAAGAAAAAGACGGCTATAAAGCGGTTCAATTGGGTTTTGACGCAAGCAAGAAAAAAATAAATAAGCCGGCAACCGGCCATCTTAATAAACTTAAAGAAAAAAATCAGGAAATTAAAAATATCAAATTCAGATATTTAAAGGAATTTAAAATTGATTCCGATAATGATTATAAACTAGGCGACGAAATAAATGTTTCTTTTTTTAAAGAAGGCGATAAAGTAAAAGTCAGCGGTTTGAATAAAGGAAAGGGATTTCAAGGTGTTGTAAAAAGACACGGCTTTGGAGGCGGACCCAAAACACACGGCCAGAAAAATAGACACCGTGCGCCGGGTTCAATCGGCAGCACTGCGCCACAAAGAGTTATGCCAGGCAGGAAAATGGCCGGCCGAATGGGTCAGGAAAGAATAACCATAAAAAATTTGAAAGTTATAAGCATCGATAAAGAAAATAATTTATTAATGTTGAAAGGAGCCGTGCCCGGGTCAAAAAACACATTATTGGAAATAAGAAATTAAAATTTCCAAAAATTATTTTAAATTTATGAAAATAGACGTTTTTAATAAACAAAATAACAAGGTTGAAACCATTGATTTATCAGAAAAAGTATTTGGAGTAAGATGGAATTCTGATTTGGTTCACCAAGCCTTACTAACTCAATTAGCTAATAGCAGAGCGCCCTTAGCTCATACCAAAGGACGCGGAGAAGTAAGAGGAGGAGGAAAAAAACCATGGCGCCAAAAAGGTACCGGTCGATCAAGACATGGTTCAATTAGATCACCCCTTTGGGCTGGTGGCGGAGTTACTCATGGCCCCACAAAAGAAGAAGTTTTTTCAAAAAAAATAAATAAAAAAATGAAAAGATTGGCTATTTTCAGCATTCTTTCAAAAAAAATAAAAGATCAAGAACTTAAAGTTATTGATAAATTTAATATAGAAGACAGTAATTTAAAAACAAAGAAATTTATCGAGGCAATGAAAAATATTATCGACAATAGATCAAAATATCTTTTTATTGCCGCTTCAGAAAATAAAGCAATTAACCGCATAACTTCTAATATAAAAAATATTAAAGCTATCAGCGGAAAATCATTAAACGCCCGCGATTTATTGAATTGCAAAAATATAATTTTAGAAAAAGACGCAATAAACGAAATAGAAAAACAATATCAAAGATAGTTGAACTATGAATAAAAGTGACGATAAAAAACAAAAAAGAGAAATTAAGGAAACTATTGTTGTCTCGGGAAAATCAGCCTTAATTATAAAACAACCATGGATAACCGAAAAAGCCGGCGATCTTGTTAATTTAAGAAAATATAATTTTTTGGTTGACAAAAACGCTAATAAACCGGAAATCAAAAAAGCAATTGAGTTACTTTATAAAACAAAAGTTGATTCTGTAAATATCATTTGCGCAAAGGGAAAATTGAAAAGATTGGGAAAAAATGTCGGAAAAACCTCGGATTATAAAAAAGCTATTGTCACCTTGAAAGAAGGCCAAAAAATAGATATAATGCCAGCTTAATTTATTTATTATGAAGAGCTACAGCCCCACAACTCCATCAAGAAGACAGTTAATAACCGTTGATTACGGTTCATTAAGCGCAAGCAGGCCTTTTAAAAAATTATTGAAAAAAATATCGAAAAAATCCGGCCGAAATAATCAAGGCAGAATTACCACTAGACACCAAGGCGGCGGCAATAAAAAACTTTACCGTATAATTGATTTCAAGCAAAACAAAATTAATATTCCGGGAAGAGTAGAAACTATAGAGTATGACCCTTACAGAACGGCATTTATTGCATTAATTTCATATCGCGATGGCGAACGAACTTATATTTTAGCTTCAAAGAATATGGCAATTGGCGATGAGATAATTACTTCAGAAAATGCGCCTCTTAAAGAAGGGAATCGTTTAAAATTGAAAAACATACCAGTCGGACATCTGGTTTATAATATTGAATTAAACAAAGGGCAAGGAGGAAAACTTGCTAGATCAGCTGGCGCCTATGCTCAAGTTTTAGCTCACGAAGAAATTTGGACGCACTTAAAAATGAAGTCAGGAGAAGTTAGGAAAGTTTATAGTGAAAATCTTGCTTCTATAGGAGAAGCTTCCAATACCGGACATAATCTAATAAATCTTGGCAAGGCTGGCAAATCAAGGAATTTAGGCATCAGGCCAACTGTCAGAGGCACTGCCATGAATCCGGTTGACCATCCATATGGCGGCGGTGAAGGAAGACAGCCGCGCGGTATTCGTCGGCCAAAAACCCTCTGGGGAAAAATAACCGGCGGACGCAAAACAAGAAGAAAAAAGAAATGGAGCAATAAATTAATTGTAAAAACAAGAAAACAAAAATAAATAATCCAAAACCAATATGTCAAGGAGCTCAAAAAAAGGTCCATTTGTAGACCAAAAATTATTAAAAAAAATATCCGACTTAAAAC
This sequence comes from Patescibacteria group bacterium, assembly GCA_038078555.1. Classification (GTDB taxonomy): domain Bacteria; phylum Patescibacteriota; class Minisyncoccia; order UBA6257; family UBA9933; genus JBBTYQ01. The sequence continues at coordinate 93,482 of JBBTYQ010000005.1, forward strand.
CGGGGGATAAAACAATTATTAAAACCTGGTCTCGGGAATCAGACATTTCTCCGGAAATGGTTGGATTTGCATTTGGAGTTCATAATGGCAAGGATTTTATAACGGTCAGAATAGCAGAAGAAATGATAGGTCATAAATTAGGAGAATTTTCGCCAACTAAAAAATTTACGAGACACGGCGGAAAAATGCAAAAGGAATTGGAACAAAAAGCCCAGGCTCCAGCCGTTAAATAAACATGAAAACCCAGATATCAAAATTGAATCATTTGAAAATGGCTCCGCGAAAAGTGCGGTTGGTTGCTAATCTAATAAAAGGCCATTCCGCAAACGAAGCAGAAGCTCAGCTTTTATTAAATCCTCGAAAGGCCAGCGAGCCGATTTTAAAACTTTTGCGCTCTGCAATTAGCAATGCAAAAAACCAAGGATTGGAATTAAAAAATATTTTTATAAAAGAGATAAGAGTTGACCAGGGCCCGATGATGAAAAGATTTATGCCTCGAGCTCAAGGCAGAGCAACAATGATTCAAAAAAAGTCAAGTCATATCACTTTGATTTTAGCAGAATCCGAAAAATTAAAGGCGCCAAGATTTAAAATAGTAAAACAGGAAAAAATTTCAAAATACAAAGCTGAAAAAATTAAAAAAGAAAAAGAAGGATCCGAAAAAGAAATTGCGAAAAAACCGTCATCGGAATTTAAAGAAGGATTCGTAAAAAAGATGTTTAGAAGAAAAAGCATATAGTTTATGGGACAAAAAATTAATCCAACTTCATTAAGATTGGGCATAATCGGGGAATGGAAATCCCGCTGGTTTCCCAAAAAAGGAAATTTTAAAGCTACTCTAGAAGAGGATGTTTTGATTAGAGATTTAATTTTCAAAAAAATCAGCAGCGCCGGCATAGACAGAGTTGATGTGGAAAAAGCGGGTAATAAATACAAAATAATAATTAAAGCCAGCCGGCCCGGCTTAATTATCGGACGAGGCGGAAAGGGGATAGAAGATTTAACCAAGTCGCTTGAAGTGAATTTAAAAAAATTGAAGCGTGAACACGGAATTCTTGAACCGATATTACTAAGCTTAAATATAGAAGAATTGAAACGTTCGGAAATTTCCTCTAATGTCATCGCCCAAAATATTGCCTGGGATATCGAAAAAAGAATGCCATTCAGGCGAACCATGAAAAAATATCTCGAGCAAATAATGCAAAATAAAGACGTAAAAGGAGGAAAAATAAAGCTTTCCGGCCGATTAGATGGCGGAGAAATTGCCCGAACGGAACAATTAGCCAATGGCCGCTTGCCGCTCCAAACATTAAGAGCCAATATCGATTACGGAGGAGCAACCGCCCATACCACTTATGGAACAGTCGGGATAAAAGTCTGGATATACAAAGGAGAAATATTTAATAAAGAGATAAAAAAACAGTCAGATAAATAGTTATCGGAATAATAAATTATGTTATTGCCAAAAAAAGTAAAACATAGAAAATGGCAGAAAGGCAGATCGCTTGATAGAAAAATTGAGACCAGGGGAACTAAACTTAATTTCGGAAGTTATGGATTGCAATCTCTGGGAAGCGCCTGGATTAACTCCAGACAGATTGAAGCCGCCCGAAAAACAATAACGCATTTTACAAAAAGAGGCGGAAAAATTTGGATAAGAATTTTTCCGGATAAACCGATAACTAAAAGACCGCCAGAAGTTACTATGGGCGGCGGTAAAGGAGCGGTTGACCACTATGTTTTTCCCGTAAAACCCGGAAGAATTCTATTTGAAATGGACGGCATTAGCGAAGAAACAGCTTTAGAGGCACTAAGAAGGGCCGGACATAAATTGCCGATAAAAACAAGGATTGTTAAAAAATAAAATGAAAAAAAACAATTTTCAACAATTAAAAAATACCTCTATAGGAGAGCTTCAAAAAAAATTAGCTGATTCATATAATCAGTTGAGGGACTTGAAGTTTGATTTGAGCCAGGGAAAAATAAAAAATAACGCTGATATAAAAAACACAAAAAAAATAATAGCTAGAGTATTAACAATATTAAAAGAAAAAAAATAAACCCAGCTTTTAAAATTAGCCTCTTAGAACATCTCTAACGGCTAATGACTAAATCGCTGAATAAAAATGAAACGCAAATTAGAAGGAACAATAGTTTCCGACAAAATGAATAAAACAAGAGTAGTGGCCATAGTCCGCCTTAAAAAACATCCCCGTTATAAAAAATATTATAAAGTTACGCTAAGAGTTAAGGCTCACGATGAAAAAAACGAATATAAAACCGGAGACAAAGTTTTAATCGAAGAGACAAAGCCGCTATCAAAAGAAAAAAGATGGCAAATAGTTGAAAAAATATAATTTAATTAATTTTAATAAAAACAATGATTCAAGAACGTTCCATATTAAAAGTTGCTGACAATTCTGGGGCAAAAATAATTAGATGTTTCAGAATTTTAGGCGGCACAAGAAAACGCTATGCGCAAATTGGCGATATTTTTGTTGCCTCTGTGCAAGAAGCAGAACCAAGAAAGGCAGTCAAGAAAAAAGAAATTGTAAAAGCCGTAGTAATAAGACAGCGAAATTCCTTGCGCAGAGCAGACGGCACGTATGTAAGATTTGACGAAAATGCCGCTGTACTTATTGATGCGAAAAAAGAACCAAAAGCGACAAGGATATTCGGTCCGGTGCCAAGAGAGCTGAAGGAAAAAGGATTTGAAAAAATTGTTACCATGGCAGAAGAAATCGTATAGCAATCAAAAAGCGCAAATTCAAATAATATGAAACTGAAAAAAGACGATAAAGTAAAAATAATAACCGGAAAAGATAAAAATAAGGCCGGAAAAGTTTTAAAAGTTTTTCCAAAAGAAAGAAGAATTTTGATTGAAGGGCTGAATATTTACAAAAAACACGCTAGACCAAAAAAACAGGGAGAAAAAGGACAAGTAATCACCGTATCCAGGCCGATTAACGCTTCAAATGTCATGCTAATTTGCCCTTCTTGCGGAAAATCAAGTCGCACCGGCTTACTTTTTGAACAAAATAAAAAATTTAGGATTTGTAAAAAATGCAGGGCAAAAATTTAATTTTATAAAAACCAATGGAAAAACAAAGCTTAAAAAAAACATATAATAATGAAATTATCCCTAAAATGAGGGAAGCTTTTAATTATAAAAATAATTTAGCGGTTCCAAAGCTAAAAAAGATTGTTATCAACGTGGGTCTTGGCCGATTAAGCCAGCAGGCAGGATTCGAGGAAAAAATACTTCCGGAGGTATCCAATGATTTAGCCGCAATCACCGGTCAAAAACCAGTACCTACTCTCGCTAAGAAATCTATTTCCGGATTTAAAACAAGAGCCGGACAAATTATCGGCCTTAAAATTACCTTAAGGCGCCAAAAAATGTACGATTTTTTGGAAAGGCTCACTAATATTGTTTTTCCCAGAGTAAGAGATTTCAAAGGAATAGATCTTAAAAATATAGATGCCAAAGGAAACTTAAATATCGGCTTAAAAGAACATGTAGTTTTTCCGGAAATAAATCAGGAAACGTTAAAAGTTGACTTTGGTATGGAAATCAGTATCGTAAGTAATGCCAAAAAGAAAGACGAAGCAACTAAATTATATAGACTATTAAAAATACCCTTAAAAATATAGTTTTGTATGGCAAAAACATCAGTTATCGCAAGAGCAAAGAAAAAACCTAAGTTTTCCACGCGTATCGTCCGCCGGTGTTTTAGATGCGGCCGCAGACGAGGATATTTAAGAAATTTCGGAATTTGCAGAATTTGCTTCAGGGAATTAGCTTCCCGAGGGGAAATTCCCGGAGTTAAAAAGTCCAGTTGGTAAAAAATATGTATACTGATTTATTAACACAAATTAAAAACAGCCAGATGGTCAAGAAAGAAAGGTTAAAAGTTCCTTGCTCTAAAATAAATGAGGCGGTTCTTAAGATTTTATCTACTAATCACTATATTTCTAAATTTGAGAAAAAAGGAAGAGGTGTGGCAAAAATCTTAGAAATCAAGCTTAAATATTCCAATAACGAAGGAGCAATTAGCGGCTTTAAATTTTTAAGCAAACCATCGCGCCGATTATACATAGGGTATAAAGAAATAAGGCCCGTAAAATCCGGTTACGGATTAGTAGTAATTTCAACGCCTGAGGGAATAATGACGGGAAACGAAGCAAGAAAAAAGAAGGTAGGCGGAGAAGCATTGTTCCAAATTTGGTAAAAATTAACATATTATTAAAATAATAAAATTTTATGAGCAAAGTCGGTAAAAAACCAATAATAATTCCTGAAGGAGTAGAAGCAAAAGTTAATAATAATATTTTAGAGTTTAAAGGAAAAAATGGGGCCATATTTGTAAAAATATTGCCTTATATTAAATTCGAAATAAAAGATAATTCTCTTTCCTTTGAGATTGAAAAAGACTTTAAACAATCAAGGTCAAATTGGGGAACAACCAGAGCATTAGCCCAAAATGCCATTATCGGAGTGAAAGAAGGTTTCTCTAAAAATCTTGAACTTGAAGGAGTGGGATATAAAGCATCAATGGATGGAAATAATTTAACATTAAACCTCGGCTTCAGCCATCCGATAAAAGTGATTCCGCCCCAAGGGATTGCCATTTCAGTTGAAAAAAATTCAATCAAAATTTCAGGAATAGACAAGTCGCTAGTCGGTAAAATTGCGGCAGAAATAAGAGCAATTAAAAAACCAGAGCCTTATAAAGGAAAAGGCATTAAATACCGGGGAGAAATAATCAGAAGAAAAGAAGGCAAAAAAGCCGCTAGCACTGCCAAATAAATAACGCTATGAATTCCCAAAAATTAAAAAATAAAAAAGTTATTCGCAGAAAAATACGCACTCGAGCAAAAATTTCAGGCACTAAAGAAAGACCCCGTCTTTCTGTTTTTCGCAGCAATAATTACACTTTTGCTCAGCTTATTGACGATGAGAGTAAAAATACGATGATCGGCGCCTCAACAAAGGATATAAAGAAATCCGGCGCCAAAGAAAAAAAATCAAAAACTGCGGCAGCCGAATCGCTTGGCGAATTGATTGGCAAAAAAGCGCTTGAAAAAGGAATCAAGAAAATAATCTTTGACCGAGGCCCTTATAAATATCACGGCCGGATCAAATCAGTGGCCGAAGGAGCTAAAAAAGGCGGTTTACAATTTTAATTTTGAAAATATAAAATTATGAGAGAACAAAAAAAGATATCAGAATTTAATGATAAAGTCCTTGATTTAAGGCGCGTTACTCGAGTTGTTGCCGGCGGAAAACGCTTTCGTTTTCGCGCAACGGTTTTAATTGGAAATGGAAAAGGCAGAATTGGAATTGGCCTTGGAAAAGGATTAGACGTAGCCAAATCAATTGCTAAAGCAAAAAATGATGCCCAAAAAAACTTAATTCAAATTAAATTGAAAGAAAAGACGATTCCTCATGAAGTTGGAGCTAAATTCAGCGCCGCTAAGGTTTTAATCAAGCCGGCCAAAGCCGGTCATGGCCTTAAAGCCGGAGGAGCGGTAAGAACGGTTTTGCTTTTAGCGGGCATAAGAGATGCTTCAGCTAAAACTTTGGGCGGCACAAAAAACAAACTTACTAATGCCATGGCAACAATAGAAGCGCTTAAAAAAATAAAATTCTAATTATGCAAATTCACGAACTCAGACAAAAAACTAAATCGAGAGCAAAAACCCGCGTTGGTCGAGGAGGCAAAAGAGGCACTTTTTCAGGCAGAGGAACAAAAGGACAAAAAGCCAGAGCTGGCAGAAGAATCAGGCCGGCTGAACGCGATTTAATCCAACGTTTGCCAAAGCTTCGCGGATTAAAAAATAAATCGCTCGAGCTAAAAAATACAGCGATTAACATCGCTAATTTGATAAAAGTAAATGGAAATATTTTAAATAAAAAAACGCTTCTCGAGGCTGGCTTGATAAGAAATTCCAATGCTGATGTAAAAATTTTGGCCAAAGGAAGCTTAAAAAAATCTTTTCAAGTTGAAGGATTAAAACTTTCAAAAAAAGCTAAAGAAAAAATTGAATTATCCGGGGGAAAAGTATTATAATTCAATATAAGCACAGTTTATTTAATCGAACAATTTCATTCTTATGGGAAAAATCCTTCAGATTTTTAAAATTAAAGAGCTTCGCAATCAGATATTGATAGTTCTTTTTTTGCTGGCATGCTTTAGAATTTTTGCCGCCATTCCTTTGCCGGATATTGATATTAGCCGGCTTAGAGAATTTTTCGGCTCTAATCAATTATTGGGCTTTTTAAGCATTTTTTCAGGCGGCGCTTTAGAAAATTTATCCATCGCCATGCTGGGAGTTGCCCCATATATTACCGCCACGATCATAATGCAGCTCTTAACGATGATCTTTCCTTCTTTCAAAGCTATGTATTATGAAGAAGGGGAAATCGGCCGCGCAAAATTCAATCGTTATTCCAGATATCTTACAATTCCGTTAGCCGGCCTTCAGGCATACGGATTTTTAAATATTTTGATTTCTCAAGGAGTAATTCCTCAAATAGGATTATTTGAAACATTCCGAGATGTTATTTTGATTATTGCCGGCTCGATGATTTTATTATGGATCGGGGAATTAATAACAGAACAAAAAATAGGCAACGGAATTTCGCTTATAATATTAGCCGGTATTATTGCTCAATTGCCTAAAATTGTTCAAAATATGTTCGCTTCTTATAATCCCGGATTATTAACTACTTATATTACTTTTACAATTATTTCAATAATCGTTATCGCGGCAGTAGTGTTTATTCAAGAAGGGGAAAGAAAAATACCGATCGCTTATGCCAAAAGAGTGAGAGGCACGAAAATGTACGGGGGAGTTTCCACTTATTTGCCGTTAAAAGTCAATCAAGCAGGAGTTATTCCTATAATTTTTGCAATCTCAATAATGCTTTTTCCCCAGTTTTTAGCCCAAATATCTTCAATTGTCTCGACAGATTTATCATTAAAATTAAATGAATTAGTTTCAAAAATATTCAACAATCAATACTTTTACAGCGCTATTTATTTTGTTTTTGTAGTAATGTTCACTTACTTCTACACTGCCATAACATTTGATCCAAAAGAAATTTCTAAAAATCTTCAACGCGCCGGAGGATTTATCGCTGGCGTAAGGCCCGGCGAATCAACTGCCGCCGTTTTATCAAAAATAATAAATCGGCTCACATTTTTTGGCGCGCTTTTTTTGGGACTAATAGCAATTTTACCGAATGTCACCCAGATAATAACCGGTATCAGTATCCTGGCAATCGGAGGAACCGCTCTTTTAATCGTAGTTTCTGTTGCCTTAGAAACAATGAGACAGGTCAATTCTCAGCTTACTATGCGGGAATATGAAGGCTTCTAATAACCATAAAGCGATTATAATTTACGGCCCGCCCGGATCCGGCAAAGGGACACAGGCGGAATTATTAGCCAATAAACTCGATTTTATTCATTTTGACACCGGAAAATATCTAAGGAAATTACTCCACGATCCAAAATTGCAAAAAGATAAGACTATTCAATCGGAGCGTCGTTTAAATGATTCCGGCAAATTAAATACTTCTTCTTGGGTTTTAAAAATTGTCACCCAAAAAACAAAAGAAATCGACCAGTTCAGCAAAGGTGTCATTTTTTCCGGCTCTCCGAGAAGCGTATTTGAAGCCTTTGGCGATAAAAATCAAAACGGCTTAATGGATATTCTGGAAAAAATTTACGGTAAAAAAAATATTTATATTTTTGAAATCGGCATTTCAGAAAACGAAACCATCAAAAGAAATACTCATCGTTTAGTTTGCTCTATTTGCCGAAGTCCGATTATGGGACAATCCTCGATAATTAATTGCAAGTTGAACAAATGCCCGTTTTGCGGAGGAAAATTGAAACACCGCTTTGACGATAAAAAAGAAGTTATTCTAACGAGACTAAAAGAATATCAAGAGAGAACAAAGCCCATAATTTCAAAACTTAAAAACAAAAAATATAAAGTTATTTTTATTGATGGCAAGCCAATGCCTTTTAAAATTCACGAAAAAATAATAAAACACTTATAAACTTTCAGGTTGAATGGTTAACCTTAAAACGCTAGAAGAAATAAAAAAAATCGGCAAATCGGGAAAAATTTTATCAGAAGTGCTTAAAAAAATTTGCGAAGAAGCAAAAATTGGCGCAAATCTTAAGTATTTGGACGAATTGGCATATAAACTTACTAAAAGTGCCGGAGCAGAGCCGGCTTTTTTTGGTTATAAACCCGGAGGAGCAAAACATCCTTACAAAGCTTCAATTTGCGCTTCTCTTAACGATGTAATTGTCCACGGATTCCCCGATGATTATAAACTGAAAGACGGCGACTTGTTGAAAATTGATTTTGGCGTAAAATATCAAGATTTTTTTTCTGATTCGGCAATTACTTTAAAAATCGGAAAAGTTTCTGAAAAAACCAGTCTTTTGGTTCAAGCGACAAAAGAAGCATTAAATGAAGGGATTAAAGTTGCGAGGCCTGGAAATCATTTAGGTGATATTGGATTTGCAATTAACTCAGTTGCTAAAAAATACGGATTTAAAGTTGTGAAAGGATTAACCGGCCATGGTATAGGCTCCGAACTTCATGAAGACCCCGTTATTTATAATTACGGACAAATTGGACAGGGGATAAAACTTATATCCGGAATGGTTTTAGCAATTGAACCGATGCTTGCTATTGGCACGGATAAAATTATTCAAAAATCCGATGAAAGCTGGGCAACCGCCGATGGCTCTTTGTCAGCCCATTTTGAACACACAATTGCTATTACCGATAAAAACCCGATAATATTAACTAATTAACCAATTAATGATAAGGCTCATTAGGCGCTTTAATCTTTTTAAACTGTTGATTTCATTTTTCTAGTGGGCTATAATAGCCGTATTAAATTATAAATAAATATGAAACTATTTTTATCAATTATTATTCCGGCTTACAATGAAGCCAAACGCTTGCCTTTAACATTAATCGACATTGACAAGCATATGCAAAAAGTTGATTACTCTTATGAAATTATTGTAATCAACGACGGTTCAAAAGACGCAACCGGAGAAATTGCCGAAAGATTTTCGCATCTTATCAAGAATTTAAAAATTATTAATCAGGAAAATACCGGCAAAGGAGGCGCGGTGAAGCACGGTATGATAGAAGCCAAAGGCGAAATAAGAATTTTTACCGATGCAGATAACTCCACTTCAATCGACCAATTTAATAAAATGATACCTTATTTTAAAGAAGGTTATGACGTAGTTATAGGCTCAAGAGACGCCAAAGGAGCCAAATTAATACCTCCACAGCCGTGGTACCGTCGTTTAACCGGTAATATTGGAAATCTTCTTATTCAAGCGTTGCTTTTACAAGGAATCTGGGACACTCAATGCGGATTTAAGGCATTTACCGAAAAATCGGCTGAAAAAATTTTCCCTTTGCTTAAAATCAGCCGCTGGGGTTTTGATGTAGAAGCGCTATCTCTGGCAAAAACAATGAAATATAAAATCAAAGAAATGCCCGTTACTTGGGTTAACAGCCCTTTTTCCCATGTAAAAGCAACCGCTTATTTGCAAGTTTTGCTGGAAGTATTTAAAATAAAATTTTGGTTGATAACGGGAAAATACCAATTGCCAAAATAAAACTTCCTTATCAAAATTCATTCGCAAAAATCGGAAATTAAAATTTTAATAAATATGAAATATTATCTTACCAAAGAACGCTTTGAGGAATTAAAAACTGAATTAGAGCACTTGAAAAAGGAGGCAAGAAAAGAAATAGCTGAACGGCTTAAGCGCGCCAAGGAATACGGCGATCTTTCCGAAAATGCGGAATATTCCGAAGCCAAAGAAGCTCAAGCCCGCCTAGAAACCAGAATAATTGAGCTGGAAAACACGTTAAGAGGCGCCTCTATTATAAAAAAATCCAGCGGTCAGACAATAATTCATATCGGCTCAACAATTGAAACAAAAAGAAAAGATAAAATTTTTAAATACACAATTGTGGGCTCAAACGAAGCTCGTCCCGAAGCTAGCTTTATATCCAATGAATCTCCGCTAGGCAGCGCTTTTATTGGTAAAAAAGTTGGCGATGTAATTAAAATAGAAACTCCCAGCGGAAAAGCAGAATACAAAATAACGAAAGTTGAATAAATACAAATATGCTGGAAGACATTATCAAAGAACGCAGGAAAAAATTAGATAATCTCGTAAAAGCCGGCATTGATCCTTATCCGGAAAAAACTAAGCGTACTCATTTTATCGGCGATGCGATCAAATTATTTTCCGCATTATCAAAAAAACAAACAAAGATTTTTATTTGTGGCCGAATTACGTCATTAAGAGATCAGGGCAAAATAGTTTTTTTTGACCTCACTGACGCCAGTGGAAAAATTCAGGGCGTACTAAAAGATAACAATTTAAAAAAAGAATTTTATTTATTTAAAAACAACCTGGATATCGGAGATTTTGCCGAAATTGGCGGAACTTTATTTACTACAAAAAAAGGGGAACGTAGCCTGGAAGTAAAAAGTTTCAAGCTACTGGCAAAAGCTTTACGGCCATTACCGAGCCAATGGTATGGACTGGAGGATATTGAAACGAAACTTCGTAAGCGCTATTTAGACATATTGATTAATCCTGAAGTAAGGGATTTATTTATTAAAAAGAAAATTTTTTGGCAAACTTTCCGCAACTATCTGGAAAATGAAGGTTTTTTAGAAGTAGAAACTCCGATTTTAGAAGCAACGCCCGGCGGCGCCGAAGCCGAGCCTTTTATTACTCATCATAACGCTCTTGATCATGATTTTTATTTAAGGATTTCTCTTGAGATTGCGCTAAAAAAATTATTAGTTGCCGGATATGAAAAAATTTTTGAATTGGGAAGGATTTTCAGAAACGAAGGTATTAGTCCCGAACATTTGCAGGATTATGTCCAGCTGGAATTTTATCTAGCTTATGAAAATCAGGACACTTTAATGAAATTTGTGGAAAAAATGTATAAAAGCACAATCAAAGAAATTTTTGGTAAAACTGAAACTGTTTGGCGCGGCCAAAAGATAAACTGGGGGAAAAAATGGAAAAAAATCGATTATTTTAAGATATTCAAGGAAAAAACTGGCCTTGATTTAAATTATGCAAAATTAGAAGAGTTAGTCAAAAAAGCTGAGGTATGCGGTCTTGAGCCCGATAATAATCTTGGCCGAGGCCGACTTATTGATTTGCTTTATAAAAAACTCGTTAGGCCGACATTAATTCAACCTGTATTTCTGATTAATCAACCGGCTGAAATTGAGCCTTTGGCTAAAAAATCGTCAAAAAATCCTAATTCAGTTTTCAGGTTTCAAATTGTAGCCTGTGGAACCGAACTGGGCAAAGGATTTTCCGAAGCTAATGATCCGATTGACCAGCGTCTTCGCTTTGAAGAACAAATGAAGCTTCGCCGAACTGGAGATAAAGAAGCTCAAATGCTCGATGAAGAATTTTTAGAAGCCTTGGAATACGGCATGCCTCCGGCAGCCGGCTTCGGCCTTTCCGAACGATTATTCGCAGTATTAATGGACAAACCAATAAGAGAGACAACTATTTTCCCTTTAATGAGGCACAAAACAAGCGAATAAACTATATTGTTAAAATAATTAAAACTATGCTTGATATAAATTTAATCAGAAATAATCCTGAATTAGTTAAAAATGGCATTGCTAAAAAAAATATCAACTCGAAAATAGTTGATGACTTTTTAATACTTGATGACGAATGGCGAAAAATAACCAAAGAGTCCGAGGATTTAAGAGCTGAACAAAAAAAACTTGGAGCAGAAAGGAAAATCGAAAAAGCCAAAGAGCTGAAGAATAAAATTCAAATTCTTGAAAGCGACTTAAAATTATTGGAAATTCGCCGTGACGAATTATTAAGCTTATTGCCCAATCTGCCTTTTGAAGATGTCCCTATTGGCAAAGACGAATCAGAAAATAAAGTTCTTCGCCAAATCGGCAAAAAACCGGATTTTCCCGCTGAATATGGATTTGAACCGAAAGATTATCTGGAAATTGGCCAAAATTTAAATCTAATAGACACTGAACGAGCTGCCAAGGTTTCTGGCAGCCGATTTGGTTATTTAAAAGGCCAAGCCGCGCTTCTGGAATTTGCTTTGATAAAATTAGCCTTTGATACATTAATCCCCGAGGGCTTTATCCCGATAATTCCTCCAGTAATGATTAAACCAGAATCTTATAGGGAAATAGGCAGATTAGCGGCTGGTCAGGAAGAAGAACGATATTACCTTCAAAAAGACAACCTGTATTTGGTTGGCAGTTCCGAGCACAGCATCGGCCCAATGCATAAAGATGAAATTTTCGAAGAACGCGACTTACCCAAGAAATATCTCGGATTCTCCACTTGTTTTAGAAGAGAAGCTGGTTCTTACGGAAAAGATACTCGTGGCATCTTAAGAGTCCATCAATTTGATAAAGTGGAAATGTTTTCCTTTGTTAAGCCGGAAGACTCGGAAAAGGAGCTCAAATATCTGCTTTCGCTCCAAGAAAAACTTATGCAAAAATTAGAGCTTCCTTATCAAATAGTGGAAATTTGCACGGGCGATATGGGTTGGACTGATAACCGCCAATATGATGTTGAAGTCTGGATACCAGCTCAAAAAAAATACAGAGAAACCAATTCTGCCTCAAATACAGGTGATTTTCAAACACGAGGAATCAATTGCCGCTACCGAAAAGAATCAGGCCAAAAAATAGAATTTGCCCATGCTTTGAATGCCACTGCTTTTGCCATTGGCCGGATGATAATAGCGATTATTGAAAATTATCAGACAAAGGAAGGAACTATTTTAGTGCCTAAGGTTTTGCAGGATTATCTGGGAACAACTGAGATAAAATAGTAATTATCAATTACAAAAATTGTCGTTAACTAATGCGAATAAAATATTCGCATTGTTTGATTAAAGTCTGTATTATAATTTGATAAATTCACTGTTCTAAATTTCACCAAAAAATCAACGAAAATTTTAATGAATGAAATCTACTTCACGGAAAAAAAAATAAATAAGAAAAGGCTGAATTTTAAGCTGAAAATATACGGATTTTTATCGCTTTTTATCTTAATAATTGCCGCCGTAAATTATGCCGTTATTTACTCTTCGCTTTTTCAGATAAAGCAAATTTATATAAAGCAAAACGGCTCGGAACCGATAAACGAGAAAAAGTTAATCGAAGATTTTAAATTCTTTCTGGCCAACCAGTCAAAAATAAGCGCTTTTTTAGGCGCTAATAATATTTTAATTTGGAAAAATAATACCGATCAGTTTTTAAAAAATTATCCCGATATTACAAAATTAGCAATTCAAAAAGATTATCCCAACCGTACAGTAAATATTAATGTCAAAGGCCGGGAAAAATTCGGCATCTGGTGCCTTATTTCGTCAAATTTATCTCAAGCCAATGCAAGTACCACTAACACAATAGCAGCTATTGATAATCAAGCTCAAATACCGGAAAAATGTTGGTGGTTTGATAATAGTGGCGTACTTTTTGAACGCGCCCCATCGACTCAAGGAGAAATAATTTATAAAATCAGCGATCTTTCCGAACGCCCGCTTGATAATTACAGCCAAGCTCTAGATAAAAATTCCTTTGATAATTTAATTAAAATAATAAAAATCCTTGAATCTTCCGGCATAAAAACTAAAAACCTTCTTCTTGAAAATTTTGACCTTAAAGAAATATCGACAAACTCATCAATCATTCCAAAAATTTATTTCAGTTTAAGAATAAATCCCGAATCTACTTCTTCCGTAATTGAAAGTATAAAAAAAATCGGTTTGGAAAAAATTGAATACATTGATCTTCGCGTTGAAAATCGGACATATTATAAATTAAAATAGCATAAAAATTCCCAGCCTTTTTATAATTAGCCAAATTGATTAAAATGTGGTATATTTACTTTTATCATGAAAACTATTAAAAAACGAATTTCAACAGACAATCAGCCGAGTAAGCAAAAACGTGTTTTTTCCGGCGTAGCGCCCAGCGGCAATCTTCATATCGGCAATTACTTAGGAGCTATCAGCCAATGGCTCCAATTGCAAAACAAGCATCATTGCATCTTTTCTATTGTTGATTACCATGCAATGACTGTATTCCAACCCCCTCAAAAACTTAAGGAAAAAATAATGGAAACGGCTATGATTTATTTAGCCGCCGGAATTGATCCGAAAAAATCGATTGTTTTTGTCCAATCCGACGTCCCCGAACACACGGAACTTGCTTGGATTTTAAATACCATCACAAAAATTCCTGAATTGGAATTAATGACCCAATTTAAAGATAAAGCAAAAAGATTTAGAGATAAAGTTAATGTCGGACTTTTTGATTATCCGGTGCTGATGGCTTCCGATATTTTACTTTACAAAACCGATTTAGTGCCGGTTGGAGAAGACCAAAAACAACATCTGGAATTTGCTAGAACCATTGCCAGACGATTTAATGACTTATACGGAAAAACCTTCGTTATTCCTGAACCCATCATCCGAAAAGAATCAGCCAGAATCATGGGGCTCGACGATCCGACAAAAAAAATGTCAAAAAGCGCTGAAAACCCGCATAATTATTTAGCTTTAACTGATGAACCAAAAATTATCCGAGATAAAATCAAAAAAGCGGTTACTGATTCCGGCCGGGAAATTATTTATGACTCTCAAAATAAACAAGCAATTTCCAATATGCTAACCATTTATTCCTTGTTTTCCGGAAAATCAATTAAGGAAATAGAATCTGACTATAAGGGAAAAGGGTATGTAGAATTTAAAAATGACTTATCAGAAATTGTAATTGATTTCTTAGCCCCTTTTCAAAAAGAATTAAAAAAAATGAAGGAAAATCCGGAAACTGTCAGGCATTTATTGCGCGATGGCGCTCTAAAAGCGCGGGAAATCGCCCAAACAACTTTATCCGAAATTAAAAAGAAAGTAGGATTAATATAAAAATGAATAAAGAAACCGCCTTAATTCTCTCAAAAATAAAAAATCCCAAAAAAGTTTATTTTGGGATTTTTTCAGCGCTTTTATCGGCGGCAATTGCCGCTTTTATTCCTTATATTTACGGCATATTAGTTGATATAGCAATTACTCCCGACTCAAAAATGGAAATAATGATAAAACTTATTTTACTATGGTTAATTTTATCATTTTTTGGAGACTGGCTCGGCCGCCTTGCCGATAAAAATTCTTATGAAATATCAACCGACATAGCCAATGAATTGCAAATTGATATATTTCACCACTTAATTAATTTGCCGCTAAAATTCCATAAAGAGAAAAAAATAGGCGAAATAACCAGGAGAATTGACCGAGGCATAGACGACCTTTACCAATTTATAGAAAAAACAATTTTCCATTTTTTTCCGGCAACTTTTTCCTTTGTTATTGCTTTAATTATTCTTTTATTAGTAGAGTGGCGGTTAACCATTATATTAATAATTGCAGTTTTATCTTACACTTTTATAACTTTTATTTATGCAAAAGGAATTACAAAAAAACAAAAACTAATGCAGCAAGGCTGGGAAAAATCATACGGCGATTTATTTGATTCGGTTTTAAACGTAGAAACCATAAAATCATCAACTAATGAAGAATTTGAAAGAAAAAAAAATATTAAAAACTTTAGCCGAACCTCAATAATTTATAAAAACTGGCGTCTAATCTGGCTTAAAATGAGCGCTTGGCAAGGCTCAATTTTTACCTTAAGTTTTATCGCGGTATTTAGTCTGGGAATAATTCTGCTTAAAAACGGCGACCTTACGCCGGGTAAATTGATTATGTTTGTTGGCTATGTTGGGCTTCTTACCGCTCCTTTGGCTCAACTTGCCGACCAATACCGATTGGCTAAAACCGCAATAAACAGCTTTAAGCGAGCAATTCAATATCTTGATATTATGCCTGAAAAAGATTCAGCAAATGCCAAAGAGCTCAGAAATATTAAAGGAAAAATAACTTTTGAAAATGTTAAATTTGGCTACAAAAAAGATACTGCAATAATAGAAAATATTTCTTTTAGAATTAATCCCGGAGAGGCCGTAGCCTTAGTAGGCGAAAGCGGAGTGGGTAAAAGCACATTAGTGGGGCTTATTAGCCGTTATTATTCGCCTGACAAAGGAAAAATACTTATTGATGATGTTGATATTGAAAAAATAAAACTTAAATCCCTAAGAGGTCAAATCGCCATTGTGCCTCAAGAAGTATTGTTCTTTAACGACACGATAAAAAACAACATCCGCTACGGCAAAATTAAAGCAACTGATAAAGAAATCATAGAAGCGTCCAGAGCGGCCAATGCCCACGAATTTATTGAAAAGTTTACTAAAAAATACGACACCTTGGTAGGCGAACGAGGCATCAAGCTTTCTACCGGACAAAAACAGCGCGTTGCTATTGCAAGGGCAATACTAAGAAATCCTAAAATTCTTATTTTAGACGAAGCAACTTCAGCGCTTGATTCAGTCTCGGAGAAGCTTGTTCAAGATGCTTTAAGCCATTTAATTAAAAATCGAACAACTTTTATCATTGCCCACCGGCTTAGCACTATCCAACACGCTGATAAAATAATTGTTTTAGAAAATGGCAAAATTGCAGAATTGGGCAAACATGAAGAATTAATAAAAAATAAAAACGGCATTTACCGCAATTTTTGGGAACTGCAAACGGCAATTCAGAAAAAGAAATAACTGCTTGAAAAGTTGTTAAAATGCGGAAAATAAATATAATATGAATAAGCGATTGCTGATCAATGATTAAAAAAATCGTTAAATTTTTCGATAAACTGGAAGACAAAACTAGAACTGCTTTAAGCCGCCAGCCGATAATTTATGCTCTTATCGGAGGCATCGGCGTAGTTCTTTTTTGGCGCGGTATATGGATAACCGCTGACTATTTTAATCTTAGCGGACTTACTTCTATTGTAATAAGCATCGTATTGCTTTTAATTACCGGCCTTTTTGTCTCTTTTTTTATAGGCGATCGCGTAATCATTTCCGGATTAAAACAAGAAAAAAAAATTGCGGAAAAAACCGAAGCCGAAGTTAAAGGCGAATCAGACAAATTAGGCGCGATAGAAACCGAAATTAAAAAAATAGAAAAAGATATTGATCAAATAAAATCTCAAATTTCAGAAGAAAATGAAACAAATTATTAATAAAAAAACCTTAGAGCATCTTGCAATCCTCTCAAGAATTGATATTGAAGAACAGCTCGAGGAAAAAATATTGGCTGATCTCGAAAAAATTTTGGAATACTTTACCGAACTTAAAAATCTTGATGCTTTAAACATTAAACCAATGGCCGGTGGAACAATTTTAACTGATGTTTTCCGACAAGACCAAGGACAAGATAAAGACAAAGAAAACGAAAAACCAAAGTGCGCTATGCCGAGTGATAATCTTACTGAAGCTTTCCCGAAAAAAGAAAATGGCTTTTTAAAAGTACCAGGAGTTTTTGAATAACTGCTTGCTCCTATCCAGTATCCATTTCGAAAATTTATTATGAATTTAAACAGCTTAACAATCAAAAAACTTCATCAAAGCCTGATTGATAAAGAATTTTCTGCTTTCGAGCTAACCAAGGCTTTTTTTGATTATATTGAAGACAAAGACAAAAAAATCAACGCATATTTACAGCTTACCAAAGACTTGGCCTTGTCTCAGGCCAATAAAATTGACATCGACTTAGCCGAAGGCAAAAAAATAAATATCTTATCCGGAGTGCCTTTGGCGATTAAAGATAATATTTTAATTGAGAACGAACTAACCACCGCCGCTTCAAAAATTCTTTCCAATTACCGCGCCAGCTATGATGCAACTGTTATTAAAAAATTAAAATCCGTCGGAGCGATATTTTTGGGAAAAACCAATATGGATGAATTTGCTATGGGCTCATCGACTGAAAATTCCGCCTTTAAAATTACAAAAAACCCTCGCAACTTAGAAAGAGTGCCCGGCGGGTCTTCCGGCGGCTCAGCAGCGGCGGTTGCTAGCGATATGTGCGTTGCAGCTCTGGGATCTGACACAGGCGGCTCAATCAGACAACCAGCCAGTTTTTGCGGCGTAGTCGGCCTAAAACCCACTTACGGAGCAATTTCGAGATTCGGCCTTATTGCTATGGCTTCCAGCCTTGATCAAATCGGTTCAATTGCCAAAACCGTAGAAGACGCCGCCATCATTTTTAAAGAAATAAGCGGTATTGATGAATGCGATTCCACCACTATTAATACAAATTACAATGACGAACTTTTAAATCCGCATCTGGAAAATATAAGGAAATTAAAAATCGGACTGCCCAAAGAATACTTTGGAGAAAAAGGCTTGGACCATTCAATTGCAAAAGCAATTGAGGAGGCGATTAAAGGCCTTAAATCATTGAAACTAGAATTTCAGGAAATAAGTCTGCCTCACACAAAATATGCTTTATCCTGCTATTACATTATCATGCCCGCGGAAGTAAGCGCCAATCTGGCCCGATTTGACGGAATTAGATATTCTTCCATTGCAAAACATGATTCGCCGAATGAAAAATTGTTGGATATTTATTTGAAAACCCGAGGCCAAGGTTTTGGCGAAGAAGTAAAAAGAAGAATTATTTTGGGAACTTTTGTTCTGTCATCCGGTTATTATGACGCTTATTACGCTAAAGCTCAAAAAATTAGAAATCTTATAAAAACCGATTTTGAAAATGCATTTAAAGAAGTTGATGTTATCTTGACTCCGGTTGCTCCTACGCCGGCTTTTAAAATCGGAGAAAAAATAAACGACCCCTTAACCATGTATCTGTCCGATATTTTTACCATTCCCGTAAATTTAGCAGGCTTGCCGGCAATTTCCATTCCAACCCAAGCCAGCTCTATAAATTCCAATAAAACCGCGCAATTGCCGATCGGCTTTCAATTAATCGGCAAGCATGCCCGCGAAATTGATATTTTGGGCATTGGACAATTTTATGAAAAAATTTTTACTAACAAAACATGATTAGAAAATTAATATATTTTATTGCTGACAACTTAATCTGGTTTGAAGGAATTTCCGTTCTTATTTCCCTGATAATTTTATGGTTGATTGTATTTTTTTTGGTTAGAACCGGCTCTTTTAAAAACGAGAAGGGCCTTCTCCTTGATGTCATCGGGAAAAAAAATATTTCGCGATTCCGCTCGGTCAAAGCCTGGAAGCAAGTAATGAAAAGAATGGAGGCTAATGACGAAGTCAATTTAAAAATGGCGATTATAGAATCAGATAAAATTCTGGATGAAATATTAAAACTAAGCGGATATCGGGGCGAAACAATGGCTGACCGGCTTAAACAAATAACTTCAGCTCAAATTTCCAATATTGAAGAAATCTGGTCTGCCCATAAAGTCAGAAATCGAATTGTTCACGAACCGGATTTTCACATTCCTAGGGGCGAAGCCTGGATGATTGTGGAAATTTACAAAAAAACCTTAAAAGAACTTAGCTTGATAGATTAAACAAACTATTTAATTCTTAAATTAAGCCCAAAAACCAGCTGAGCCGATTCTTTAAAAACACCATTAAAATCTCGCTAAAAATCGGCTCACTCGTAATTTACAGGTGAGCCGATTTTAATGGAAGCGGACCCGACCGGATTTGAACCGGCGATCTTCTCCGTGACAGGGAGACGTGTTAACCGGGCTACACTACGG
>JBBTYQ010000006.1:0-11264 GCA_038078555.1 Patescibacteria group bacterium
GTTGGCGGTGGCGGCGGCGGCGGCGGTGGCGGAGGCGGAGGTGGCGGAGGCGGAGGTTCTTTTGTGCCCAATAATTTGCCTAATCAGCCTTCTTCTGTAAAGCAATTTCGATCCAATGGCCTTATTACTGTTGCCGAAGGAGAGCAAATAAAAGAGGCCACGATTTATTTTAAAGCCATAATCAGTGATCCTGATAATGATAATGTTAAGTTAAGGATTGAACTAAGAAGATCTTCGGAAAAATTTACCGGAATGGCTGATGGCGGAATTATTGAAACCGCTTATTCTATTTCCAGTTCAACGGTATCTCTCGTAAGAGGCGGGTTGACTTCAGGAGATTATAAATGGCGTTATCAAGTGGTTGATAGTAAGGGCGCTTCTACCGCGTGGCAGGAATTCGGAATTCCGAATAATATTGATTTTACAATTAATCCGGGGGCTGTTTCTGTGCCGGCTTCACCTCAAAAAACATTTTATAATTTCAATAAAAATCTTTATTACGGATTAAAATCAGATAGTGATGTTAAGAATCTTCAGACGGTTTTACAAACCGAAGGCTTTCTTGCGTCTGACGGGTCAAGTGCCACTGGCAATTTCTTTGGGCTTACCAGAACCGCAGTTATAAAATTTCAGCAAAAGTACGCGCTTTCTCCGGCTGTTGGCTATGTCGGCGTTTTAACCAGAGCAAAATTGAACCAGCTTTATGGCGGCGGAGTTCCTTCCGCACCTGTAGTGGTTTCCTTTAGTCGTAATTTAACTCTTGGTTCGCGCGGCGATGATGTAAAAAAACTTCAGGATTTTCTGGCAAAACAAGGCATTTACAGCGGATATGTCGGCGGTTATTTAGGACCGCTTACTCAAGAGGCTATTATTAAATTTCAGAAAAATTACAATATTTCTCCTGCGGTTGGTTATGTCGGTTCTTTAACCAGGACAAAATTAAACGAACTGGTTAAGTAAGCCTTATTGCGCTTTCTCAAGCCTTTAGTTTTCGCTGATTTGTAATTGGCGTAAATTAAATTATAATTAATATTTATGGGTAAAATCATTGTTGCTAATTGGAAAATGAACCCCGATTCCTTAAAAAAAGCCAAGAATCTTTTGGCTGATTATTTAGAAATTTTGAAAAATCAAGGCAATCAACCAGAAACTGAATTAATTATTGCGCCGCCATTTATTTATTTAACGGAATTAAAGAACGAGATTAAGAGTTCAAAATTAAAGCTGGCCGCTCAAGATGTTTTCTGGGAGAATTCGCCAATTAGCAAAGGAGCTTTTACCGGAGAAATTTCTTCTGAAATGCTGAAAAATTTTGACGTGGAATACGTAATCATCGGCCATTCAGAAAGAAGAAAATATTTAAGCGAAACAGATAAAATTATAAATAAAAAAGTTTTATCGGCGCTTAAATCTGGATTAAAAATTATTCTTTGCGTCGGAGAAGATTTATCGATTCGCAAAAAAGGCAAAAAAGCAGTTGAAAATTTTATCAAAGACCAGCTTCAAAAAGACTTAAAGGGAGCTAACAAACTTAAAGCTAATAATCTGATAATAGCTTACGAGCCCATTTGGGCCATTGGCACCGGCCATTCCGATACGTCTCAAGACGCCTTAGAAATAATAAAATTTATCAAAGAAATTCTAAATTCTAAATTCCATATTCAAAATTCTCAAGTTTTATATGGCGGTTCAGTTGACGCTAAAAATGCAAAAGAATTTTTGAGGCATAAAGAAATAGACGGCGCATTGGTCGGCCACATCAGTTTAATATCAGAAGAATTTAAGAAAATAATAAAGGTCGCTAATTTTAGCTAAAAAAATGGAAAACGAAAAAATTTTAAAAATAAAAAACGCCGCAATTCCTGCTTTCCTTGGATTCATTGCCTTAGTGATCATTTATTCGCTTTTTTTTGGATTGGCAAAAAAAATCAGCGATTCTTATTTTCCAATACGCACCATTTCTGTTTCCGGAGAAGGCAAGGTTGTTGTTGAGCCGGATATCGCAAAGATTTCATTTTCGGTTGTTTCAAGAGGGATTGACCCGGAACGCGTGGCTGAAACCAATAATAAAAAGATGAACGCTACGATAGATTTTGTGAAATCTGAAGGCATTGACGCCAAAGATATCAAAACAACCAGATATGACTTGCATCCCACTTATGAATATGACGAAAAGATCCAGCGCTCGTTTATTTCAGGCTATGAGCTTAATCAAAGCGTGTTGATAAAAGTTCGCGAATTGCCGAAGGTTTCAAAAATTTTAGGACAATTGCCTTCTTTGGGCATCAATCAGATTGATTCGATTTCTTTTGATGTTGATGACCCGGAAAAATATTTAGTCGAAGCAAGAAATGTGGCCTATGACAAAGCGAAAGAAAAAGCTAAATCAATGGCCGAAAAAAACGGAGTTAAATTAGGAAAGATAATTAATTTTTCCGAATATGGCGGAGGCGTTCCTGTTCCTTATTATGAATCGTTTGGAAAAGGCGGAGACGCATCGCCGTCTGTAAGTGTCCCTTCAATTGAACCAGGCAGTCGGGAGATAACAGTGCAAGCGAGCATAACGTATGAAATTAAATAAAATCGCCAAAATAGCGGCAAAAATAATAATCATTTTAATTGGGCTGATGCTTATAGCTTCTTTTAGCTTTTTCTGATGGAAAAAATAATTTTTACCGCTAAGGATGGCGTAAAAATTGCGGCAGATTTATATTTTGCCGATAATCCTCGTGGCTGGATTATTATGGTTCATATGATGCCGGAAACCAAGGAATCGTACAGCGATTTAGCTTTAGAATTTCAAAGTTTAGGATATGAAAGCTTGGCAATTGATTTAAGAGGCCACGGCGAATCAGACGGCGGACTAAATGGATTTTTGAATTTTTCTGACGAAGAGCATCAAAAAAGTATTCTTGATTTGGAAGGCGCTGTTGAGTGGTTAAAAAATAAAGGTGCGAAGCCGGAAAAAATATATTTTATCGGAGCGTCAATCGGCGCGAATCTATCGCTTCAATATCTTGCAGAACACCATGAATTCAAAAAAGCGATTTTGCTTTCTCCGGGCTTAGATTATCGGGGTATAAAAACCGAGCCATTGGTAAAACATTTAAAAGCTGGCCAAGAAGTGTTTTTTGCGAGCGCCAAAGACGATATTCGTTCCGGCGGTAACAATGCCGATATGAATGAAAAACTTTTTGATTTTGCGCCAGTCGGTGTAAAAAAAGAAATTAAAATTTATGAGACAGGCGGCCATGGCACCGATATCCTGAAAAATCAGTCCAGTTTGGAAGATTTAGTCGTTAACTTTATAAATATTTAAGTCGAAATCTTGGATATTTTAATCACGATTCCTTTTACGACTTGGGCGATATTTCTGGAGTGGAATGTTTTAGTTGGATATGCTTTAATTATTTTAATCCCAGTTTTAAACGTAAAATTTAACTATAAAAAAATCGTCGAAAGTAAATAAAAATTTTAAAAAAATAAAATATGGACAATCAACAAATTTATAGCGGCAGCGCCATTGCTTCAGCTGAGACGGGCAAACAGGCGGGGAAATTCGCTATTGTAGGAGTAATTAATACGGTTATTGACGTTGCGATTCTTAATATTCTTGTTTTTGTGGGGCTTACGGCGACTTTAGTGATTTTTGGCCAAAAATTTTTAATAGCTAATATTATTTCCGTTGCCATTGCTATGGTCAACAGCTATATTTTGAATAAAAAGTGGACTTTTCAATCAAGTGGCGGAAACATTTACGGAGAAATCGCAAAATTCTTGGGAATTACAATTATAGGAATGTTTGTGGTTCATCAGATTATTTTTAATGTTTTGTACTTTAATCTTCAGTTTATAGGCGCTTTTGTCATTTCTATTGTTCATCTAGTAAGGCTTGATGCGATTTTTTCCGATAATTTTGTTGTTTTGAATTTTGCCAAAGTGATTGCCATAATTGGTTCCTTGATTTGGAATTTTGTAGGTTATAAATTTATTGTCTTTAAGAAGTAAGGCTCTTTAGACTTTAAACACGGCATGACAATTTATAATCAGAAAGATAAAAATATCCGCAAAACATGGATTTTAATTAGTTTATTTTTTATCGTTGTTATTGGCATTGGCTGGATTTTTTCCCAAGTTTATAATTCTCCCGGAATTTTATATCTGGCGGTTATTTTCAGTGTTTTAATGAATTTTTTCAGCTATTGGTATTCTGATAAAATTGTCTTAAAAATGGCGCACGCCACGCCGATTCAAAAAATCGATAATCCCGAGCTTTATAATATTGTTGAAAATTTATCAATTACCGCCGGCTTGCCAATGCCGAAAATTTATATAGTCCGCGAGAGTCAGCCAAATGCTTTTGCCACCGGCAGAAATCCTGAGCATGCGGTTGTTGCGGTTACTAGCGGTCTTCTGGAAAAACTTAATAAAAGCGAGCTTGAAGGCGTGATTGCCCATGAATTATCACATGTTGGCAACCGTGATATTTTAATTTCTACGGTGATCGTTGTTCTGGTGGGATTTATTTCCATTCTTTCTGATATGTTTTTAAGGTCAAGATATTTTGGATTTTCCGGCAGGCGAGACAGGGGATCGGGCGGACAAGTTCAGGGGATTTTGATGATTGTCGGAATAATTTTAGCTGTTTTGGCGCCTTTTGCCGCCACTTTAATGCACTTGGCGATATCAAGAAAAAGGGAATTTTTAGCTGATGCTTCCGGCGCTTTGCTTACTCGTTATCCTGAAGGATTAGCCAGCGCTTTAGAAAAAATTTCTTCAGACGCTTCTCCGATGTCGGTTGCTAATAATACCACTGCCCATCTGTGGCTGGATGACCCATTTAAGGGTAAAAATAAAACCACATGGCTTCATAAATTATTTATGACTCATCCGCCCGCCGAGGAGCGAATTAAATCATTGCGTGGCATGGAAATTTGAAATTTAAAACTAGATAAAAATATGTCTTTTGAAAAAAAATTTGAAAAAGAATACGAAAAGTTTTATAAAGAGCAATGTGATAATTTTGAAAAAGAAAAAAATGAGGAAAATTCTAATGTGGCGGATGATATTATCAAAGAATATCAATTAGACCCTCATTTACATTTTGATGCGACTAAATTGTCAGATAAAGATTTGGAATTAGCCAAGAAATTTGAGGAAAATTCCTTGACTGAAAAAGAAATAGCGCAACATCTTGATGAGCTCGACAAAAAAGGTTTAAGCGGCGGCACTATTAGCTACGATTTCGGAGCTTTTTTAAGAAATAAACTTGTAGAAAAAGAAGGCTGGAGAATAAGAAAAGAGCGAAAAAAAACAGCCTAAATTCGTTTGATAAAATCCTAAGTCTGTATTATCATACTCTTTGGTATTAATGCAATCTTGCTTAAATCGGAGGGTTCGCATAGTGGTCTAGTGCGTCCGCTTGGAAAGCGGATATGCCGAAAGGCATCACAGGTTCAAATCCTGTACCCTCCGCCGTGTGCGGGTCTAATCTCGCCCCTTCCGCTTTATGCGGTAGCCTCGTTAGTTTTTATTTTTTAATGTCTTTATTTCATGGATATTTATTTATAATTTATAAGTTTAAATACTAGATTTTTTTAAATGCATAAAAAAAATATTATTATAATTTTATCGGTTATATTTTTGGCTTTTTTATTTTGGTCCTCTTTAGCGCTTCAGAATATTTTTTATGATTTAGTGGTTTTTCTTGGATATTACATTGAGGAAATGAAATTTTTTGGTTATTTTGTTTTTGTAATACTGGCGGCTGCCTCAGCGTTATTTTCTTTATTTAGTAGTGTTCTTTTAGTGCCGTTTGCGGTTTTGGTATGGGGCCCGCTTTTGACTACTGTTCTGCTTTTTTTTGGTTGGATTATTGGAGGAATTTTAGGCTATCTTATAGGATATTATGCCGGTTATTTAATGATAAGTAAATTTATAGCCATTGAAAAAATCAAAAATTATCAGGAAATAATTTCGAGAAAAATTGATTTTTGGCTGATTTTGCTTTTTCGCCTGGCAATGCCCGCGGAAATTCCGGCTTATACGCTCGGTATCAGCCGTTACCATTTCGGAAAATATCTTTTGGCTACTTTCATTGCCGAACTTCCTTTCGCCTTTGCCGTTGTTTATCTTAGTGAAGCGCTGGTTGAATTTAAACCGGTGGTTTTTCTTATTTGGATAATTTTTATAGCAATTTTTATGGGTTTATTTTTCCATTTTTTCCACAGGAGATTAAAACAAAACAAGCTCAGCGTTGCAGATGATAAATCAATATCTGATAAATAGGGAGATTTTGAGCTTTGCAAATTTTAAATTTTGATTTAAAATTATAAAAAAACTTTATGAAGAAAAACAATCTTATTTTAATAATTATTGCCATTGGCTTGCTTACTATGATTTTTGGAATCGTATTTTTAGCGGTGAATAATCAGCCGGCAAGGCTTGATGGTTTTGCCCAGTGTCTTAAAGACAAAGGCGCGGTGTTTTATGGCGCTTTTTGGTGCTCTCACTGTCAGAATCAAAAAACGATGTTCGGCCGGTCTCAGAAACTTCTTCCGTATATTGAATGTTCTACTTCTGACGGAAGAGGTCAATTAAATACCTGCAAAGATAAAAATATTGAAGGTTATCCCACGTGGATTTTTTCTAATGGCGAAAGATTATCCGGAGAAATTTCTTTGGAAACACTTTCTGAAAAAACCGGCTGTGAACTGCCTAATTAACTAAAAAATAATGTTCTTAACAATTGCGGCTAATCAGATATTTTCCTCTTTAACTCTTTTGAGCCACTTTTTTATTTTGTTTGTTTTAGTAATTATTGTTTTTTATAAAAATGACTCAAGCGCCAAGTTTTTGAAGTTTTTAGCAAAAAATGTAATAATTTTTTCTTTGATTGTGGTTTTGGGATCGGTTTTCGGAAGTTTGTTTTATTCAGAAATTATCGGATATTCTCCTTGTAAGCTTTGCTGGCTACAGCGTATTTTTATGTATCCCCAGATAATTTTGCTTGGCTTGGCGTTATATAAAAAAGACAATGGAATTATTGATTATGCCTTATGGCTTTCAGTGATTGGATTTTTTATTGCGGTTTATCATTATTTTCTTCAAATGGGCATAAGTCTGCCTGTTCCTTGTTTTGCTACGAGCGAAATAATTTCCTGCTCTCATAGGTACATTATGAAATTCGGTTATATCACCGAATCAATGATGTCTTTGACCGCTTTTGTCTTACTTATTATTTTTGCGGTTGTCTTTAAAATATTTGGGGAAAAACAATTTATTAACAAGTAAGAAACAGCGCTATTTTTCGTCTTAATATCTAAAATGGCAGGACTTCAAATTACATTAACAAATTTTTTGCTTGGATCCTTTTTGGGCTGGTTGCCTACGATATTTTTTTTCGTTATGCTTGCGCTGGCATTTTATCGTTTTTTGAAAAGGAAATTAAGCAGCCAGCCGATTGAAAAAATTTTAAAATCGTTAATTTTATATTCAGTGATTTTTTATGCTGCTTACGCCGCAATTCTGACTTTGGGCCAATATTATATCTGGTCTCAAAGCGAGTTTGGCAGAACTCTTTTGAATTCTCCGCTTAATGATAAATCTCTGGTTGATGTATTAGCCAAGTTTTCTTGGCTGGCTGATAACTCTTTGGGATATTTTATCTTTTATTCTTACGGCCGGTTTTGGCTGGAAATTTTAATATCTGTGGCATTAGCAGCCGGTTTTTATCTGTTTTTAAAACTACTTAAAAAACATAATGATAGGTTTTTTGAAAATGGAGAAACAGAGCTGGGATTTTTAACGGCTTTAATTGTCGGCTGGCCGAAATTTATAATATTTTTGCCCTTAATTTTTGTTTTCGTTATTTTGGTTTCAATTTTCCGCAGAGTTTATTTTAAAGAATTTTATACAACTTTAGGCTGGCCGATGCTTTGGGCGGCGTTAATAACGCTTATAATAGGAAACACGCTGATAGAGATTTTTAATTTCGGTGTTTTAAGGATTTAGGGATTAGCTCATGTGTGTTATTTATTATAAAAAAGCATGAGCCGATTCTCTAAAAACCCGCATCATTAATGAGCAAAAATCGGCTCACCTTAAAAAGTAAGGTGAGCCGATTTTTATTGTTATATTCTTATTGCATAAAACTAGAATTTATTCTCAAGATAAAGATTTAGGAACATTAAACCACAAATTTTAAACAAAATAAAATACTTGACAAAAATACAATTATTTGATATTATATAATTTTAGGTGAATAATATAAATCACTCTAAAAATTAAATAGACTGCTCTTTTCAAAAAAAAACATCCCCGTTGCCGAGGGAATATATCGGAGAAGGAGGAATAAATGACTATAGAAAAAATAATTATTGGGGCAGGCATAGGAATATTGGTGCTTGCAAGTCTTATTTTTTTTGCTGTAGGGGTTAAAGCGGTTACCCCGGGAGCGGGAATGGAAGCAGTAATGATTCACAAACCCATTCTTTTCGGACACGGGGGTGTTAATCAAGACCCAGTTAGGGCTGGACGCGAATACACTTTTTGGACAACAGAGGTGTGGTACATCGATATGCGTCCTCAGCAGTATACTGTGCATTTTGAGGATTTAATGTCTATGGACGGCGTGCCGCTTGACTTTGATGCGGTGATTCGTCTCAAGATTACAAACTCTGTTGATCTAGTGAAGAGTTTTGGTCCAGATTGGTATAGGAACAACGTTGAGGCCGAACTCCGAAATCGTGTGCGTCAAGCTGTGCGCAAGCATGGTATGAATGAGACCGCCATAGATACCAAAGCGATCGATGCCATCGATAAAGAGGTGTCGGAGGCAATGGCAGAGTATCTTATTAACGCGAAACTGCCGTTGAATTTAATAGACGTAACAGTTGGTAAGGCAAATCCACCTGATTCAATCAAGGATCAGCGCGTAGAGACCGCGACGCAGCAGCAGCGCGTGCTCACGGAATATCAGCGCAAACTTGCGGAAGATTCTCGCCGTGCGGCGGAAAAGAGTCGTGCCGCTGCGGACAATGCGTATCGCGAGGCTATGCAGTTATCGCCCGAGCAGTTCCTGCGGCTTGAGACTATCAAAATGCAGGAAAAGGTATGTGATGGGGGAGGAAACTGCACCTTTGTGATAGGTGCATCAGCAGCGCCGATCATCGCCACAAAATAAGCAGGATTAGTTGATTAGTTCTTTAGTTCTTTAGTTAAAGTTAGGCCCAGTAGTAATAATATACTACTGGGCTTTTTTCTTTTTAAAAATTTCATTATTTTATTGTGCCCGGGGCCGGACTTGAACCGGCATGGATTACTCCACACGATTTTAAGTCGTGCGCGTATACCAATTCCGCCACCCGGGCATAAAATTAGCGACTAATCATTTGTGAATTGTGGCTAATTTTGAGGCCTGAGGCGGAATCGAACCGCCGTATAAGAGTTTTGCAGACTCTCGCCTTACCACTTGGCTACCAGGCCATTAAAAGATTTTAAATCATCGCGCCGCTTTTTAAAATTATAGCAAAAAAATTAAAAAATTAAAGTTTTATTCTTTATTGTTCTTTAGTCCAAAATAATCGGTCGCCAGGGCTGATGGTTGCGCTAGATTCAATTATCATGCCGAATTCCTCGCCCGTCGGCACTTGAGAAACATCTTTTTTTTGCTGTTTTAAGCTGGTAATTTTACCGAAACCAATTTCGCTTTCACCCCTAAAAATTTTAACGCGGATATTATTTCTGATTGTTCCGGAAATAATTTTTCCTCCGATAAGCTGGGTTTTTCCTTTTTGGCTGAAAGTTTTTAAAATTTCCACTTCAGCGAGCGGGGCGGGTTTTTTGAGCAGTTCAATTTCTTTCTTTATAAAATCAAGAAGTTCATAAATTATTTCCGAAAGAACTATTTTGACATTTTGCGATTTTGCCAGATTTTCAGCGATCTTATTGGTTTTTGTTTTAAAACCAAAAATTATTGCATTTTTAGAAGAAGCCTCTTTGATGTCGCCGTCGGTTATTTCACCGATTGAACTTGTAACAATGTTAATTTTTACATCTTCATAAGCAAGGTTTTTTATAATTTCAGTCAATGTTTCCAAGGAGCCGGACACATCGGCTTTAATCAGTATGTTTAAAATATCATTAGAAGCTGTAGCTTCATGAGGTTTTGAATTATTTATTATTTTTTCTGCCGGCGCATAAATTTTTAGCGCGTCTTCTCCCGCCAAAAACTCTTCGCCTGTTTGCGGCAAAGTTTCAAAACCTAAAATTAAGGTCGAACTGGAGGGTGAAAGTTCCTTGACGCTTTTGCCTAAGAAGTTTTCCAGAATTTTTATTTTTCCAAAAGCGCTTGGCGTAGCGATTTTTTCTCCGGTTCTTAGAGTGCCGTCTTTAATAATTACCGCAGCAATAACGCCCCGGTTGCTGTCCATTTTTGCTTCAATAATAACGCCTTTGGCGGGCGCAGCTGGATTAAAAGTTAAATTTTCCAATTCTGCGGCCAGTAATATCAAATCCAAAAGCTCATTTACGCCTTGGCCGCTTTTAGCTGAAATCGCGTGCCAGGATATGTTTCCGCCGTAGCCTTCAAGAAACACGCCGCTCGCAGTCAGCGTATTTTTGGTGCGTTCAATATCAGCGTTGGGCTTATCGATTTTATTGATTGCAATAATATAAGGTGTTTTTGTAGAATTTAAAATTTCAATTGATTCTTTGGTTTGAGGCTGTACTCCGTCATCAGCCGCCACAACTAAAATCGCCAAATCAGCGGCTTGGGCTCCGCGCGTGCGCATTTTAGAAAAAGCTTCATGTCCCGGAGTGTCAATAAAAGTTATTTTCTTATCGTTATGGATAATTTCATAAGCGCCGGTTGATTGGGTAATGCCGCCTGCTTCCTTAGCCACCAAATTGGTTTTGCGGATAAAATCAAGCAAAGTAGTTTTGCCGTGGTCAACATGGCCTAAAACCGCTACAATTGGCGGTCGAGGCATTAATTTTTCATCAGAATTTTCTTTCATAAGTCCTAAATCTATCAAAGAAGCACCAATAAATCAAGAAAATTAGTTATTAAATATAGATTGTAAGCTTGAAGATAATATAAATATAAGATAAGATATTTTAACACGGAGGCGTGGCTGAGCGGTTTAAAGCAGCATCCTGCTAAGATGTTAGGGGAGCAATCCCCTCGAAGGTTCGAATCCTTCCGCCTCCGCCAGATTGGCAACTTTGAACCGCAGTGTTTCCAGTGATTTTTAGAGATAAAA
>JBBTYQ010000007.1:0-1215 GCA_038078555.1 Patescibacteria group bacterium
AAAAATAAACTTAAAGGAAAATATTTTATTTCGGCTGTCATTCTTAAATTAAGCAAGAAACCAAAGCCAAATCTTTCTTATAAAATTCTTTTAGAATATTTAGAAAAACCCGCCCGAACGACTGGTGTCGTCCAGTCGGGCGGGAATAAAATAGAAATACGCAACGTTAAAGATATAAGCAATGCAGTCATAGAAATTCGCAAGAGCAAATTACCCGATCCGAAAATTTTAGGCAATGCCGGCAGTTTTTTTAAAAATGTTTTTGTGGAAAAAGATAAACTGGAAGAATTAAAACAATCATACCCGGATATGCCTTCATTTGAAGAACCTTCCTTCGCCAAAGCTTCGGCGGGCGAGGATGGAATGGTAAAAATACCCGCAGGCTGGCTTATTGAACAATGCGGGTGGAAAGGCAAAAAGATTGGAAATGTCGGCGTGCACGAAAAACAAGCGCTTATTTTAGTTAATTATGGCGGAGCGACCGGAGAAGAAATAAAAAATTTGTCTGACCAAATAATTTCTTCAGTTTTTTCTAAATTTAACATAACTCTGGCAAGAGAAGTGAATTTGATTTAGCTTTATTGTGGTGTATAATTGAACTATTAATAGAATAGAAATTTTTTAAAAAAATATCTTTCTTTCGGTACGGATTTTTTGAAGCTTAAAAAATCCTGCCTAGCCCGTGTCGGAATGGCCGAGGGAAGTTTTCGCGCCGTCGCTTGAAAAACCCCTTCAGAAAGACATTTTTCAAAAAATTTTAAAAATAACAAATTTTCTATTCTTATATATAAACAATATATGTACGAATGGATTAATTTTTAATGAGATGAAAAAAGGAATAGTTATGATAGTTTGGGTTTTAATAGTTTTAGCGGTTATTGCAGGTTTGGTTTATATTACTATTAATAAAAAAGGAGACGAACAAAATATAAATATGCAAAATACAACAGAAGGAGTTAAAATAACAATTTTAAAAGAAGGAACAGGAGAAGTTGCTCAAGCCGGA
The DNA here is from genome assembly GCA_038078555.1 of Patescibacteria group bacterium. Taxonomy (GTDB): domain Bacteria; phylum Patescibacteriota; class Minisyncoccia; order UBA6257; family UBA9933; genus JBBTYQ01. The sequence continues at coordinate 1,007 of JBBTYQ010000007.1, forward strand.
GATGCGGTAGCCATGAATTATACAGGCGCGTTTGAAAACGGAACAGCTTTTGATTCTAATGTTGACCCAAAATTTCAACATGTAGAGCCGTTTGTTTTTACAATCGGAGCCGGGCAAGTTATTAAAGGGTGGGACGTTGGTATTGTCGGAATGAAAGTGGGAGAAAAAAGAAAGCTTGAATTGAGCCCTGATTTTGCTTATGGGTCAAC
>JBBTYQ010000008.1:0-56182 GCA_038078555.1 Patescibacteria group bacterium
TGAACCGGCGATCTTCTCCGTGACAGGGAGACGTGTTAACCGGGCTACACTACGGGTCCAGCAAAAGATATTATAGATTAACCGCCTGTTTATTTCAACTTTTTAACCAATTCTTTAAATTTTTTGCCTCTATCTTGATAATCCTTGAACATATCAAAACTGGCCGAAGCCGGGGAAAAGATAATATGAATTATAAAGTATGAATTATGGATTATAGATTTGGCAGCTATATAAGCTTTTTTAACCGCTGTTTCTAAATTATTGACATTCATAATTCTTAATTCCTTATTCCTGCTTCTAAAAATTGTTTTTGCGATTTTTTGCTTATTTTCACCAAAAAGAATCACCAATTTAACATTGGATTTTTTTAAGGCGTTCTTAAGAGGGGAGTAATCCAAATTTTTATCTTTGCCGCCAGCAATTAAAATTTTCGGCTCGCTAAAAGCTTCTATGGCCGCCACGGCAGTATATGGATTAGTGGAGGCCGAATCGTTATATAATTTAACATTATTTATTTCCCTGACAAATTCCAATCGATGCTCCAATCCTCGAAAATTTCTAACAACCTTCTTGATAATCTCTTCTTTAATGCCAAGATTCTTGGCAATCATAGTGGCCATGACCGCATTTTTAAAATTATGATGACCGGCCATTTTTAACTCTTTAGGCTTAAATAAATTAAAATTGTCAGTTGAAACTGCTATTTTTTCAGCAAAGCCATGTTCGGCAATCAATTTGGAATATTTATTATCGGAAAAATAAAATATTTTATTGCTAGAATGCTGAAATTCAGAGATTGAAATCTTGGCGTTTAAATACTCCTTAAAATTCTTATGACTGTCTAAATGATCTTCAAAAACATCTAAAACCGCGGCAATGTCAGGAGAATATCTTAAGTCCTGAAGCTGAAAACTGGAAAGTTCTAAAATCACCACAGAATTTTTATTGAGATACGGCAAAATATCAATTGCCGGCTTTCCAATATTACCGGCCAAGTAAACATTCTTGCCTGAAGCGCGCAAAATTTTATAAAGCAATGTCGAAGTCGTACCTTTGCCTTTTGTTCCGGTAATGCCGATTATTTTACAGCCGATTTTTCTGGCTTCTTCAAAAAACAAAGTTGTGGCGCTCTTGAATCTTACGCCTTTTTTAATCGCTTTTTGAATTTCAAGCAAATTATAAGGAACGCCCGGAGAACGATATACCTCGTCAAAATCATTAAGGTTTTTCAAATAATTTTTATCGCTCTTTTTATCCAGGACAGAAATAATCGCATTTTTATAACGAACTGATTTTTTTAAAAATTTGAGAATTGACTTACCCTCTCTGCCAAAACCTAAAACGGCAATTTTTTTATTTAAAATATTCTTAATCACTTGAAAATAAAATACCCCACTATCTGATAAAAATCAAATAGTGAGGTATTGATTAACTAAAACAAACTAAACTGCGGTTATCAAAAAAGCGGCGCTTCGGTATCTTTTTTCTTTATTATCATCGTGTCTATAGCACCAATATTTGCCGCCCTTTTCGCTACAGCAAGTACACTCCGAAGAAAGTTCAAGATTTTGATACCCGCTTACTCGCAAAATACGCTCAATCAGAAAATCAAGATAAAAATTAGTTTCATTCCTGTGTCTGGCTTTATTTCTTACATGACTATAGAAATCTTGAGCAGTTATTTCATTGCCAAGCAAAGTGACGAGATGCGGAACAATTTTGGAAACAAAATATTTTCTTTCATAAATAAGGCACTGTGGACATATTGAAGGCAAAAATTTAATCAGCGTTTTGTGAGACTTGCCACCGGATTTTTCCCATTGCTTAAGGAATTTTTCCAAGATTCCCTGAGTAATCGGTTTCCAGCCGCCATGAAGCAAACCGGAAAGATTTGCTTCTTCATCTCTAAAGGCAATAGCCGGACATCCCCCTGGAAAAAAAACCGCCGCGCCAGGACCATAATAAATCGCCCCATCGCCAAAAAATTCATTAGTCCTAAGATTATTCGGCTTGCTGAAGCAAATCACCTTATCGCTGTGCGTTTCCGCCCTCATTACAATCAGCCTGTTAAAAAGATAAAGCAGGTCAAAACCGGTTAATTCTAGAACTTTTTTGGCAAATTCAAAAGATTTTTCCGAAGAATATTCGTGCCAAAAATTTCCAGCGCTTTTGTAAGTCATGCCGCATATTGATTTTTCAGTAAGTTTAAAAGAAAAAAAATCTTCCTCCGATATGGAACTTTTTCTAATCATATTCCTTCCTCCATATTTGATTTTCAAGATTTATTTATGCTAATGAAAAGAATAATACAAATCTTGAAAAAATCAATAACTCTGTTATAATGCTTTCGCGGAGTAGCGGAACGGTACCTCGCAGTGTCTGAAAATCAGACTCATAATCCCCAGAATCGTTCTACCTCGCTGAAATTCTCTTGATGGGGCATTTCAGCGGAGTAGAGGAACGGTACCTCGGGGGGCTCATAATCCCCAGAAGCCGGTTCAATTCCGGCCTCCGCAACCATTTTGACGCGCTTTTCGCTTCGCTCAAAAATTACTCAAAAAACCGCTTGAGCGCGGCGAATAGCGCTGAGCTTAATTTGGCGGCATAGCTCAGTGGCAGAGCAAGCGTTTCATAAGCGCTGGGTCGCAGGTTCGATTCCTGCTGCCGCCACGAATTTTAATCTTAAAACACAAAAAGCGAATTGTATGTTTTCCTACAACGAACTAAAACCCGGCAATTATATTATTGTTGACAAAGAGCCTTACGAAGTGCTGGAGTTTGCATTTCTAAGAATGCAGCAAAGAAAGCCGGTAAGCAAAACCAAGTTAAAAAATTTAATTTCCGGCAAAATTTTAGAGCGCACTTTTCATCAAAGCGATATTATAGAAGAAGCGGAGTTGGAAAAATCTCCTTCCCGATTTATTTATGAAAGCCGAGGCGATTATTGGTTTGACGAGCCGCGCAATCTCAAAAACCGTTTTTCTTTCAAAAAAGAAGATTTAGGCGAAATTGCAATTTTTTTAAAACCAAACATTGAAGTAACTGCTTTAAAATTCGGAGAAAAAATTATAAATATCCAGCTTCCGGTTAAAATTGATTACAAAATAATCGAAGCGCCTCCGTCAATTAAAGGCGATACTGCCCAAGGCGGCACAAAATTAGCCACCATTGAGGGCGGAGCAAAGATTGCAGTTCCGCTTTTCATAAATGAAGGGGATATTATTAAGGTAAACACTCTAACGGGTCAGTACGTAGAGCGAGTAGAAAAAGGATAAAAATTTTAAATAAATATTTTTCGTATAATTTATAAAGCCCCTTATGGGGTTTTATGATTTGCACTAAAATGAAATAATTTTTCCGTAATGGACAGATTTATTAAAAAATGCTGTAATTAATACTTCCCGATATTTTTATGACACAAGATAAGAAAAAAAACAAAAAAGTTTTCGTGATGATGTCCGGCGGAGTAGACAGCTCAGTCGCGGCACTATTATTGAAAAATCAGGGCTATGATGTAGTCGGCGTTTTTATGCGCTGTTTTAATCTTGACGGCTGCGCCGAGCGCGATGCCGAAGATGCCAGAAGAGTAGCGGAAAAATTAAAAATCCCTTTTTACTCTTGGGATTTTGAGAAAGAATATAAAAATAAAGTTGTTGAATATATGATTGATGGATATAAAAACGGATTAACGCCGAATCCAGATATTATGTGTAATAAAGAGATAAAATTTGGCTTATTTTTAGATAAAGCGTTAAAGATGGGAGCGGATTATGTGGCGACTGGGCACTATGTAAAAATTAAAAAATCAATCCGCCGATTGGCGGACAAAAATCAAAATAATAATTCGGGTTATAAAACTATTTATAAATTACTTCAAGCCAAAGATAAAAATAAAGATCAAAGCTATTTTCTTTGGACATTAACGCAAAAGCAATTAAAACATTGCTTGTTCCCAATTGGAGATTATCTAAAGCCGGAAGTAAGAGAAATTGCGCGAAAAGCCGGCTTGCCGACTGCGGAAAAAAAAGATTCTCAAGGAATTTGTTTTTTGGGAAAAATCACGTTAGCTGATTTTTTAGCTGAATATATGCCTCAAAAAAAGGGTCCGATTTTGCTTGCCCCAAGAAACACTACTGGGAGCATTAAACATGAAAAAATAGGAGAGCACAAAGGAGCTTATTTTTATACCATCGGCCAAAGGCATTTAAATATCGCAAAAAGAAAAGCGCAAAGCGCAAATAATAAACCCTTATATGTAGCCGAAAAAAACATTAAAACGAATGCTCTTATTGTCACGGAAGGGAGCGATAACCCCGCGCTTTATAAAAAAGAAATTTGTCTGCAAAATGTAAATTTCATTAACCCGCAACTTATGGTTGACAACTTACGACAAATTTTTGTTAAGGTAAGATATCGTCAACCGTTAATACCCGCTAATTTTATAATTCATAATTCTAAATTTATAATTCAATTTAACTCGCCGGTTAAATTCGTAGCCCCTGGCCAATCAGCGGTATTTTACGGCAAAAACGGCGAAATGCTTGGCGGCGGAATTATTGTATAATAAAAATATGGATGTTTTTTCACACGGACTTTGGAGCGGAGCAATTTATAAAGCAATTAATAGAAGAGCAAAAAATCCGCTAAATATAAGGCTTTCGGTTTTATTCGGAGTGTTTCCCGACATTTTTTCTTTTATTCCTTTATTTTCTTGGATGTTTTTGAAATTGATCTTGGGAGAATTTAATTTTTCTGATTTTCCAAAGATAGAAGAGGTGGAGCCTGCTCAGCGTGACACTTTTTTCATATTTACCTTAACAAATATTCTTTACAGTTTAAGCCACAGTTTGGCAATGTTTCTTATTATTTTTTGCCTGGCTTATTTAATTTTTAAGAGGCCTATTTGGGAAATGGGGGCTTGGCTTTTCCATATCTTAATTGATATTCCAACTCACACATATCAGTTTTATCCAACGCCTTTTTTATGGCCTTTTTCCGATATTAAATTAAGCGGTTTTTCGTGGGCAACGCCCTGGTTTTTGATTCTTAATTATTCCGCGATTATTTTTATTTATTTTTGTCTTTATTATTTTAAAAATAAGGAATAAAATTTGCAATATAAATATAGTTAATCTATATTTAAAAACAGCAATATTTTAAATAAATAAAAAGGGGGTGCTTGATGAAGTATGATAAAGTGATAAAAGAGGTAGGCAGAATGATAGAAAATATCTATGATCTTGAAGAAGATTTTATGGAAAATCCCACAAACGAAAGAGCTATGAATTTACTTGCAAAATGGGAAAAGCTGATAGAATTTAGGAAACAAAACAATATCGAAGAAGGAATGAACAGAAAAGAACCTCTTAAAAAATTTCTATTAGCAGGCAACCATTTTTTTAAATCAACGATAGAGAAAAAAAAGAAAGAGGCTTTGGAAGAACTTGATGTATACCGACATGAAGATTAAATTAAGATATTCATAAAGACTTCAATCAACATAAGGAGGTACTGAATTATGAAAATAACGAGGGAAATAACAGCCTTAGAACATTTAAAATCTAAGGGGTACGATGTTTCTTATGTTGATTTTATTGGAGCAGGACCTTACGAAGAATCTCGGGCAGAATTTTTTAGACAAAGACTTGGAGGTATTATCACAAGACTATCAAGCGTTATGCTGTTACTTTCAGAAACTGGCAATAAATCTCTTGGCTTTGGTTACTGTATTTCAAAAGCAATACCAGTAACAAAGCTTGTGGCTTGCGGCGATCGTTATGGCTACATTTCCCGGCAAGGCTTATAACGCTTGCCGGTTTTTTTTATGTTAAATTTTATGATAAAATTTATTTTATGGCACTCTACACTCGCAAAGGCGACAAAGGCGATACTTCCGCTTTCGGCTGTTGCGATCGATTTTCAAAAAATTCGCCCTTGGCGGAAGCCCTGGGCAGTCTTGATGAAATAAATTCGCTTCTTGGAATTTGCAAATCAAAATCAGCAGGCCTTAAGATAGAAATTAGGCAGGAAAATAGGGAGCTGGAAGACATTATCGAAAAAATTCAGGAAGATCTTTTTATTATTCAAGCTCAAATCGCCGGCTCAGACAAGAAAATTGCTTCGGATAAAATTGGGGATATTGAAAATATAATAGACGAAATCGAAAGCCAGCTGCCAAAAGTAAAATCATTTTTCATCTCCGGAGGCACGGAACTTTCCGCTTTTTTTGATTATGCTCGCGCTGTTTCAAGGCGGGCTGAAAGGAAAACAATTGCTTTTGCCGAATCAGAAAAAAATGAAGTTCAGCCGGAAACTCTTGCTTATTTAAACAGACTGTCTTCTTTGCTCTACGCTCTGGCAAGAATTGTCAATGTGAAATTAGAAGTAAGTGAAAAGCCGCCATCTTACAAATAATGCCGATTCACGACTTTGCTTTTTATTCCATAATTTTCTTTATAATAGGGGTTTTTCTAGCTAGCTTAGAAACAAGCTTTTATTTTATCCTTTTTGCCGCTTTTCTAACCGCAGCTTTATTTTTATTTTTTAATTTTTATTTTAACTTTGACAAAAAATTAAAGCTGATATCGCTCCTTTCCTTGATAATTATCTTAGGCGCGTTTTACTATAATTTTTACGACGCCTATCAAACAAAAAACATTGCTATAATTTTTAACCAAAAAATAATTTTTAAGGGGACTATTGCTGACTATCCCGAACGCGGAAGCCAGCAAAAATTAATTGTTAAACTCCAGAAACCTTTCAATGGAAAAATTTTAGCGCAATTAAAAGCTTATCCCGCATATAACTACGGAGACTTAATAGAAATTGAAGGAATAATCAAATTGCCGGAACCGGAAGACTACAAAAATTATCTTAAAAAAGACGGCATTTCCGGCATTATCAAATTTCCAAAAATAAATTTGATTTCAGAAAATCACGGATCTTTTGCCAAAAATTATCTTTTTAAATTAAAAGAAGAAGTTGTTTTAAATTTTCAAAAAACTTTACCGTTGGAAAAAGCAGCTTTTCTTTCTGGTATCACTTTAGGCGAACGAGCGGAATTTTCTCCTGAATTTAAGGAAAATATGGCTAAATCAGGCACTACTCATTTGGTTGCGCTTTCCGGCTATAATATTACGATTGTTACTATTGCTATTGGCGCGTTTTTCGGCTATTTCCTAAATAAAAAAATCACATTTTGGCTGACAATCATCACTATTATCGCTTTTGTAATAATGACTGGCGCCGAGGCTTCGGTTGTCCGAGCCGCAATAATGGGCGCCATAATTTTACTGGCAAAACAAATCGGCCGTGTGCATTCCGTGAGAAATGCCATTGCCGTTGCGGCGTTTATAATGATTTTAATCAATCCCAGAGTGCTATCATTTGATTTGGGCTTTCAGCTCTCTTTTTTGGCTCTAATCGGCATAATTTATTTTTCTCCAATCATCGAAGAATTCTTTAAGCTTAGAGAAGAAAGCGGAATCCTGGGTTGGCGGGAAAATTTTCTTGCCACAATCTCCGCTCAAGCCATGGCTCTGCCTTTGCTCCTTGTTAATTTCGAAAGTTTTTCTCTGACCTCGGTTTTAGCCAATGTTTTGATTTTAGGACTGATTCCCATAACAATGTTTTTGGGATTTTTAATGGCTGTTTTTGGATTTTTATCAATTCATCTGGCAACAATAATCGGCTGGATTGCCAATTTATTCATAAGCTACGAACTGCTGATTATTGATATTTTTTCAAAATTTTCCATCTCTGTTAAATCAATAGGAATTTCCGGCTTAATATTATATTATTTGATAATATTTGCTTTTATCTTAATCTTTAAATTAAGGACAAAAAAATAAAAAAAGCTTTTGTTGAAATAAATTTGCCTTTTGCCTTAAACTATAATAAAATTCTTAAATGTTCTGGAAAATTTTTCGAATTGGAATAATTGAAGTTATTTATTCTAAATTTTCTAAAATCGCAATCTCAATCATTGTATTAGCCGCAATTTCCGGCGGAACTTTTTATTACGGATATGAATATGGTTATAAAGCCGGCTCTGAAGGTCCAAAAACAGTTATTGTTCGCGGAGTTGCCGATATAGAAAAAGGCAAAGAAGAAGCCGTGGACTTTAGCATTTTTTGGGAAGCCTGGAAAGTGATTAAAGATAAATATGTAAAATCAGACGAGCTTAACAATCAGGATTTGGTTTATGGAGCAATTTCCGGACTTATTGATTCACTTGGTGACCCTAATTCTGTTTTTATGCCGCCCACCGACGCTAAAAAATTCGGCGAAGATATTGCCGGAGAATTTTCCGGCATTGGCGCGGAAATCGGCATCAAAAACGACCAATTAATTATTATTGCTCCTCTTAAAAATACTCCGGCCGAACGAGCCGGCTTAAGAGCTGCGGATAAAATTTTAAAAATAGACGATAGCGAATCCAGCGGCTTAAACGTTGACGAAGCGGTTAAAAAAATTCGCGGCAAAAAAGGAACAACCGTGGTCCTTACTATTTTAAGAAATGATTGGGAAAAACCGCGGGAAATTTCCATTGTTAGAGATATTATCCAGATTCCCACTCTTGATTGGAAAATGATTGATTCAAGCGGCGCTGAAAATAAAGACGGCAATATCGCTTATTTCCATCTTTATAATTTTTATGAAAACGCGCCTTTCCTTTTTTATCAATCAGCCATAAAAACCGCTCTTTCTAATCCTAAAGGCATTATTTTGGACCTTAGAAATAATCCGGGCGGCTATTTAGAGGCCTCGGTGAATTTAGCCGGCTGGTTTTTGAGCCCCGGCCAACCGGTTGTAACCGAAGAATTTCGCTCTGATGAAAATCAAACATTTACAGCCCGAGGCAGCGGATTATTTAAAAATATGCCTATGGTTATTCTGGTAAACCAAGGCTCTGCTTCTGCTTCGGAAATTTTGGCCGGAGCATTGAAAGATAACCGCGGTATAAAAATTATCGGCAAAAAAAGTTTTGGCAAAGGCACGGTTCAAGAGCTTCAATCTATGCGGGATAATTCGGTTATGAAAATAACCATTGCCCATTGGCTTACGCCCAAAGGCCAGATTATTGAAAAAAACGGCATTGCGCCCGATTATGAAGTAGAGCTAACCGACGAAGACATTAAAAATGGAAAAGATCCTCAATTAGAAAAAGCGATAGAAGTATTAAAAGAAGTAATCGCAAATAACAAAAATTAATTTCAAATAATGCCAATAATTTATTCGCATTATTTGCTTAAGATTCGCATTATTTGCGAACACTATTCATGAAGATAATCCTCCTTCAAGATATTCCCAAAATCGGCAAAAAAAACGACGTTAAAGAAGTTTCCGAAGGTTATGTCAGAAATTTTTTGATTCCCAAAAGTCTGGCAAAAATCGCTGCTGAAGAAGATATAAAAAAAATTGAGAAATTAAAGGAAGAAAAATTAAAAGAAGAAAAAACTTTAATAAGCGCCCTGGAAGCAATCGCCAAAAAATACAACAATAAAGAGTATCATTTTTATCCGGAAATGGGGGATAGCGGCGAAATTTTTAATCCAATAAACCGAGAGCAGATAAAAAACGCCTTTATCATATCTCTTAATTCAACTCCGCAAGAACTTAAAAATTATATTTCAGAAAATCTCCGCGTTGATTTGGCAAAATCGTTAAAAACCCTGGGAGAACATATCATTCCAATAAACTTAGGCAGAAATATCAGGTTTAACGCCAAAATAATTTTAAACCGAGATGGAATAAAATCCTGACTAACGCTAATAAAAAAATCCTCCAACATCGTTGGAGGATTTTTTTATTCCACGTTTATAACAGTGGCATAGCGATGATTTCCGTCAAAGCAAGTTTTTTTCTTTGAAGCAAATTTAACTACGCCGTTTTTTCCGGCATAAAGCGTATCGTCGCCGGCGCGCCTGACATTTTGACCGGGTAAATATTTAGTGCCTCTTTGCCTGATTAAAACCTCGCCGGCATTAACGGCTTCGCCATTTTGCCTTTTTATGCCTAATCTTTTTGCTCTGGAGTCTCTACCTAATTTAGTAGAGCCTCCGGATTTAGTATGTGCCATTTTTCTCTAAAATTTGAAGCGAGAGTGGACAAATTTTAGATAGAAAAATGAGCACCCCGTTCCAATTTTGTTAAAATTTTTAGAACAAATCTTTTTATTTAAAATAATTATGATTTTCTCTCGCAATCTGCGAGTGCCGAATAGGCACACCCCGTTATGGGCAAAGCGGATTGCCATGACTTATCCCGCAAAATTGAAGCGGGGTTGCCATTAGTAATTTATTCCATTTTAATCTATAATTATTTTTATGTCAACCAAAAAACTTGTTTTTGATATTGAAACCGTGGGCGCTGATTTTGATTCTTTAGACAAAACCACGCAGGAAGTCCTTACTAAATGGATTAAAAAGGAATCATCTGACGAAGAAGATTATAAAGAAGCTTTAAGAGAATTAAAAGAAGGTTTGGGCTTTTCGCCGCTTACCGGAGAAATCGTAGCCATAGGAGTTTTTGATGTTGAAAAAAATCAAGGCGCGGTTTATTTCCAAGCGCCCGGCGAAAATATAGAAGAATTCACAGAAAACGGAATTAAATTCAAGCAAATGACCGAGGAAGAAATGCTTAAAAATTTCTGGACTGGCGCATTGCAATACGATGAATTTATAACTTTTAACGGCAGGGGATTTGACGCGCCGTTTATGATGATAAGATCGGCAGTTCACGGCATCAAGCCGACAAAAAATTTAATGGAAGGCCGATATTTATATCAGCAAAGAGACTGCAAGCACATAGACCTTCTTGACCAATTGACTTTTTACGGAGCAGTTAGAAGAAAAGGCAACTTGCATTTATGGAGCAAAACTTTTGATATTAAAAGTCCGAAAGATGAAGGCGTTACCGGCGACGATGTCGGCCGGTTGTTTAAAGAAAAGAAATTTTTGGAGATTGCCAAGTATAATGTCGGCGATTTGCGCGCCACCAAAGAACTTTATGAAAGATGGAATAAATTTATTAATTTATAAATGTTTAAAGAAAAATTTTTTCAATTTAAAGAATGGTTAAAAGAAAACGAAAAAAATATCATGTTTGTTATATTGTTGCTTTTAATCGCTTTTCTAAGCTTCGGCTTGGGTTATTTGGCTAATCAAGAATTCAATCGCGCTCCTATTATTATTGAAAAATGTCTTACTGTTGAATGAAATTATTTATTTGACAAAAATGTTCTTTTTGCTAACATAAAATAAGAAAATTTTTACAGCTAATTACAACTAAAAAGGAGGAGTGTTATGAAAGACTGGTGTGAGAACGAAATAATAGAAATAGTTACAGAACAAATACAAAGCTTATTAAGAGAAAAACAACTTAACGCGCCTTTAGCGCCCCTTCCAAAGTTCAGCATCATCACTACGTATTGCGGCGAGAATGGCGCTGATCTCAAAAAAACGTGTGAAATAAAAATCACGTTTTATGCTAAAGACGGTTTGCCGATAGAGCTTATCGGCACAGGGGAAACGCCATATGATGCCTACGACGATCTGACGACGCACCCGAGTAATCTTCTTTCCTAACCGCTTACCCTCCACTTCAAGCCCGCAAAAAATCGCGGGCTTTTTTATTTAAAATAAGCCTCATTTGTAAATTGACAAATTAAGAAAAGTATGCTATGATTGATTCAGTTTGAATTTAAAACTTAAAATTCAGAAAGGAGAGTGATGACAATGACGCATGAATTGACAGCCGCATTTGGAATAATTGAGGGGATGCCCAATTGCGAAAAATTAATTCTTTTAGTCCAAGATAAAAACAAACCAGAACCAAGAAGGTGGAAATTGCCGGGCGGAAAAAATAAAGAAAACGAATATCCAGAATTAACCGTTGTCCGGGAAATAAACGAAGAGATTGGAATTACCGTCCACCAGCCGCTTGATACTAACGTGATTTTCAAAAAACACGTCGAAGATAGCCACGTTTTTATTGTCTATCGCGTCAAATATTACGATGGTGAAATAATGGCTGGAACAGAGATAGAACAAGTAGCTTTCTTTGAGCCCTGGCATATCAAACAATTAATACTTGCTGATGAAATCCTGCCGCGCCATGCAATGGCGCTAACGCGATATCTGAAAATCATTTAAAAAACACTATCATAAGGAGGATATATTTATGCTTAAAAGATTGCTTCAACGACTTGCTTATTCTATTATCCAAAAAACTAACGACCCCGATCGGCCCCAAGTCATTTTTACTCACACCGCCTGCGGTTCACAAAGCGTTGTTCCACTTGTAAGATATTTTTCTTCATGGAAACAACCCGCATTCGAATGCTTAAAATGCGATAAGATCATAACCGAGAATGTCTCTGCCGCATTAATATTCCGGCAAGAGCGTCCTCAAGAACGGTCTGATGGTTTAATAACAGCCTACGAAATACATTTAGTCTAAATGATCGAAAAAAACTGCCCCATAGTAAAATTTTTACTATGGGGCTTTTTAATTTAAAAATATCCCACCTGTTTCAACCAATACTCATTTTCCCATTCCCATAATTTCTTGGCGCCTAAAAAAGCCTTAAAGTCTTCCTGCCAATAGGGGAATTCTTGAAGTTCGATTTCGCCTAAAAGTTCTGACCACTCATGCTGGCCCTCTTCGCACATTGGCATTGCAATTTTTCCGTTTCTAAATGGCCGAATTTTATCACGGCCGCCTTTGCTTCGAAAAATCGCGCGACATTTCTTGCATTTTTTTATCTGGTCAATTCTTAAGATCCATCTGGTTTGCAAATTAGGAAATTGCCTGTCTACAGCCGCCATATAGGCCGAAGTTTGAAGATTATAATCCCGATAAATTGCTTGTGATGTTTTAATATCCAAAACCCCGAATTTTCCGTCAATTAAAGCCAAAGCATCCAAAGTGCCGGCATAGCGCTCGTCCATATTAACAATTTGCTTTTCCACCCACTCTGCATCAACCTGAATATTTTTTTCTTCTATAAATTTCATAAATGCGTCTATTGACGGCTTAATAGATAAGTCAATAACAGGGGACTCGCCAATTAAAATTTTTTCCACTGTTTCATGGATTAAAGTGCCCTCTGAGGCTGAATTTTTTTTGATAGACTCTCCCTCTTCAAAATTGTTAAGTTCAGCGTAAAATTTATAAAGCGCCGGTTTTGCTTTGATTTCCACGATTTTTGTCACTCTCGGATACCAAATGCCGTCAATCTCATAACCGGCCATTCCTTTGAAATGTTTAATATCTACGTAATACATCGGTTTATTTTATCAGCGAATCAGTTAATTTGTAAATATCGCCCGCGCCCATCATCACGACAATATAATCTGAATGTTTTGAGTCGGTTTTAATTATCTCCTTCAGCTTCGTTAATAAATTTTTAGAATCAGCCAAATGAACGACATTTTTTAATCTGTGGCTTTGTTTTTTCAGTCTATTTTTAATAGTTTCGGCTAATTTTTCAGAATTAACATTTTGCGATAATTCTTCCCGGCCCTTAACTTTATAAACATCCAAAAGCACCAGGACATTTGCCTCATTAAAAGCCCCTATGAAGTCATTAAATAATGCTTCCAGCCTTTTTACTTGATGGGGCTGAAAAACGCATATAACGGCCGATTTTGGCCATTTTTGGGCTATTCCAGCAAGAGTTGCCCTGATTTCCGTAGGGTGATGAGCATAATCGTCGTAAACAGGAATTTTGAAGTCTGAATTACGAATATTACCTCGATATTCCATTCTGCGCCAGGCGCCGTTATATTTGCTTAAAGAATCGAAAATACTTTTATCGGCTACATTCAAAGTCTTAGCCATCGTATAAGCCGCCAAAGCATTGGAAATATTATGCTCTCCAGGAACTTTTAATGATTTTCTGATTTTACTGACAGCTGATTTTGAACTGCCTTCTTTAACGCCATACCAAAATAATTTAATATTTTTATTTTTTGCGATTTTTTGTATTTTATTTTTTAAACTGAATAAATTTTTATCGTCTTTATTTAAAACTAAAATTCCTTCCGGCCTCACATTATTTATAAATTCAACAAAAGATTTTTTAACATTTGATAAATTTTTATAAAAATCTAAATGTTCGCGGTCAATGTTGGTAATAATTGCGGCAAAGGGGGAGTAGTGCAAAAAAGACGCGTTATATTCATCCGCTTCCGCGATTAAATAACCGCTTTTGCCTTTCCTGAAATTAGAGTCCTTAAATTCTCTTAATTTTGTCCCGACAATAACAGCTGGGTCAAAACCGGCTTCTATAAAAATCAATGACAGCATCGAGGTTGTTGTGCTTTTACCGTGCGCGCCGGAAACAGCAATCGCCTTATGTTTTTTTATTAATTCTCCTAGCTCCTGACAATAAAGTTTTACAGGAATATTTAATTGCTTTGCTTTTATAATTTCCGGATTGTCTTTTGTGATTGCGGCGCTCGAAATAACCAACCTCAAGGAATCATCTATATTTGAAGCTTTGTGTCCGATAAATATTTTTGCGCCTTCTTTTTTCAATTGTTTTGTAATTTCTGAAAAATTTGCATCTGAACCGCTTACTTTATATCCTTCAGACAAAAAATAGCGCGCTAAAGCGCTTACGCCAATTCCGCCAATACCGATAAAATGAATTCTTTTTAGAGGGGATAGTGATTTCATACTTTCATGTTTGCTTGGTTTAATAAATTATCGCTGTCGCAAAATGATGGTTTTGCGTCATTACTTAATATAGTTATTGCAAATAGTCTAAAATCAACCTAATAAAACCTATTAAAAATTGCAAAGCCGCGTTAAATACCATAACTAAAAGATCAAACAGCAAAAAAATAAAACCTTCTAATAAATTGGAAAGCTTATCAGTTAATAAAGCTATTAAATTAATTAATTCCTTAAATTGCGCTGTAATTTGTTCCATATATTTTTAAGCAGATATTTTTAAGAAAGATTTTTAATGGCTCTATCTATGCGCTTTAAAGTTTCTTCCTTGCCTATGGCTTCCATAATTTCAAACGGCGGCGGAGAAAATTGCTTTCCCGACACGCCCACGCGCAGCGGCCAAAATAATTCTCCTTTGCCTACTGCTTCAGCCAAAAACATGAGCGCGGCCTCAAGATTTTCTCTATTAAAATCAATTTCCGGTATTTTTTCCAATTCAATCATCACAAGCCGCAAATTATCAGTCACCGCTGAAGGCGTCATATCTTTCCAAATTAAAAGCTTCGGCTCATAATCAGACAGCTCAAAAAAGAAATCCGCTCCTTCTTTAAAATCAGTTAATTTTTTCATCCTTTCTTTTTCTATGGCAACTGCCTTAATTAAAAGTTTTTTATTTTTATGCCATTCGTCCGGAATAAAATTTTCAAGCTCTTTAACTAAATCAACCGCTTCCATGCCTCTAATATAAGACGCATTTAACCAATCAAGCTTTTCAATATTAAAAACCGCGCCGGCTTTTTGAACTCTTTTAATTTCAAATTCTTGTAATAATTCCTCTAAGCTTAAAATTTCTTTCTCATCCTTGGGATGCCAGCCCAATAAAGCTATAAAATTTACCATCGTTTGAGATAAATAACCCTTACAACGATAATCATTTAAAGAGGTGTCTAAATAACGTTTCGACAACTTTGACCGGTCTGGCGCCAAAATCAAAGGCAAATGAGCGTATTTGATTTCTTCAAAACCTAATGCTTGGCCGATAAGAATTTGCTTCGGCGTATTGGATAAATGGTCCTCGCCTCTTATTACATGCGTAATTTTCATCTCATAATCATCAACTGCTCCGGCAAAATTAAAAAGCGGCGATTTTATATTTTTAGCAATAATAATATCTCCGATAAGACCAGCGTCGAATTTTATTTTTCCACGGATTAAATCATGGACTTCTATTTCATGTTCCAAAATCTTAAAACGAATCACCGCGTTTTTACCTTCATTCAAACGTTTTTCTATTTCATCTTTGCTTAAATTTCGGCACCGGCCGCCGTACTTAGGCGCCAGACCTTGGCTCATCATCGCCTGGCGATCGCCTTCTAATTCTTCTTTCGTACAAAAACAATAATAAGCTTTATTTTCGTCAAGTAATTTTTTTAGATAAGTTTCATAAATATCCAGCCGTTCTGACTGGCGATAAGGCCCGAATTCACCGCCCTTATCCGGTCCCTCGTCAAAATCAAAATTTAACCATTTCAAGCCCTCTATTATATCGCGTTCGTACTCTGGTTTTGAACGCTCAATATCAGTATCTTCTATCCGCAAAATAAATTTACCATTATGTTGTCTGGCAAAAAGCCAATTGAAAAGCGCGGTTCTGGCGCCGCCCAAATGCATTGGACCGGTTGGACTAGGCGCAAAACGCGTACGCACCGGCTTATTATGAGCTTGCTGAACTGTTTTTTTGTGGCTTTCAATCATAAAATCCAATTTATTATACTAAAAATAAAGCCTTTTGAAAAGGTCAAATTTGTCGCAAAATATCAATCACTAATCGCTATTCACTAATCCCTCGTCATTTTCTTATCCCTTGCTTCCAAGTCTTATTATTTCCTCGCTGATAATTTTAGCTGCATCCGGTTTAAAAAATTTCTTAGCCGATTCAGACATTGATTTAAAAAGTAATTGATCGTTAAAAATTTTATTAAGCTGATTAATAAAAATACCGGCTTTTAAATTGCTTTCTTCAATAATAGTGGCTGCTCCGGTTTTGGCATATTCATAGGCATTTAAAATTTGATGCGGTCCGACTATTTCTTCCGGCAAAGGAATTAAAATTGCCGGCTTGCCGAAAGCCGAAATTTCAAAAATTGCGCCAGAACTGGCCCGAGAAATAACCAAATCAGCGGCGCAATAAGCGTCTTTCAAATCTTTATCAAAATAAGGCGCAATTTTATAAGCTGATTTTTCTTCTTCTGAATAATTTTTCAATAAAAGATTCAGCTCTTTTTTCATTTCTTCAAAATTACCGACGCCAACCTGGTGTAAAATTTGATAATCTTTCATTAATTCCAAAGCAATACTGAAAAAAAATTCATTTAATTTAGCAGAGCCCTGAGAGCCGCCTAAGATCATTACTAATTTTTTAGTCTGATCAAAACCAAAAACCCTCTTAGCTGTCCCCTGTTCCAATATACTTCCCAATAAAAGCGAACGCCTGACCGGATTGCCTACTAGCGCAACTTTTTTGAGCAACTTGGGCTTTTGACCAAAAATACCGGCAGCCGACTCAAATGAAATCCCGATTCTTGAAGCATAACGAGCCGCAATTTTATTAGCCAAACCAATTACCGCATCGGAATCGTGAATCATCACCGGTATCCGATAAAATCTCGAAGCCATCACCACCGGCAAACTGCCGGGTCCGCCTTTAGAAAATAAAACATCCGGCATAAACCAAAAAATTTTCCACATTGCCTGAATGAAGCTTAAAAAAAACTTGGGAATATCTAAAAAATTTTTTAAATCAAAATATCTCCGCCATTTTGCCGATATTATCTTTGAAACTAAAATGCCGTTTGACGCAAGCAAATATTGATAAGAGCCGTATGCGCCGAAATATCTTAAATCTAAATTAATATTTTTTTGAGAAGCCAAAATTTGCAGTTCTTCAGCAACCGCTAAAATAGGATAAATATGTCCGCCTGTTCCTCCGCCGGTGAATAAAATTCTCAATAAATTAAGTATCAGGTGTTAGATATTAGGCGTTAGGTGATTTATCTAAAACCTAAAAATCAAAACCTAAAAACTATTTAAGTATACTTTGAAATATTAGCAATAATTCCAGTCATCGTCAAAAAAGCCGCAAGCGATGTTCCGCCAAAACTTATAAACGGCAGCGGAATTCCGGTTAAAGGCAATAATCCGGAATTCGAAGCCATATGAACAAACGCCTGAATTGCGATGATTGAAATAAATCCGATCACGGTAAATTTCGCAAACTGATCGCGTGATTTTTTTGCAATATAAAAACCTCTTATTATAAGTACTAGAAAAACAGAAATAAGAGTGGAAACTCCGACAAAACCAAACTCATTGGCAATTACCGAAAAAATCGAATCGCCTATCGACTCAGGCAGATATTTATTTTTAATAGTTGATTTTCCAAAACCAACGCCGAACAATCCTCCGGAACCAATCGCCATCTTAGATTGATTTAACTGATAACCGATTGTTTCTAAATTGCTCTCATTATTAAAATAAGCCTTGATTCTGTTATAACGGTAACCGCTTGATACGATAACCAAAGATATTGCAACAATTCCGATAAGCGCAATGCCTAAAATGTGATGCAACTTTGCGCCGCTTATAAAATAAACCGTCATAGCTGAAAACATGATTATAACAAAAGTCGTAGTAGCCGGCTGGCTTAAAATCAAAAACGCTACTAATCCGGAAATTGCCAAAAGCGGCAAAAACCCCTTATAAAAACTCGCCTGCCTATTCGCCCTTAAGTTGCTTAGCCAAGCGGCCAAATAAAGAATAAAAGAAATCTTAAGCAACTCTGCCGGTTGAATTGATATCGGTCCCAAAGTAAGCCAGCGGCTCGCGCCCTTGCTGTAAGATATGCCCAAAGGGCTGAAGACTAAGATTAAAGCAATGATGCTTACAAGTAAAAGAAAAGGTGCAAATTTTTCCAGATTTTTATAATAAAATTTAATGGTTATAAAAAGACCTACGATGCCTAAACTAAATCCGTAAAGTATTTGATGCTTAAGATAATAATATGTGTCATTAAATTTTTCTTTGCCTAAATCAGAAGAAGCGCTGGACAACATCAATAATCCGAAAACAGATAAAATTATCACGCAACATATAAAAACGTAATCCGGCCGGTGCTTTGTTTTTGGCTTGCTAAATTTAAACATATTTTCAAAAATTATCCGCGCAAATATTATTACCGACCGCTTTTAAGCGCCCTTCCGTTCATAATTCCGGTAGCTTTTCCTTCTTTTATTGCTCGCTGTCCGCCCACTATCACCTCGGAAATTTCGCCGTTCTTAAACATCGTTAAATCTGCGAAATAACCGGGCTTTATCATTCCCCTGCCTGGAATATTGAGTTTTAGAGCCGGCAAAAAGCTTATCTTTTTTATTGCAAGCTCAATCGGCATTAAATTATCAACTTCCGCTGATTCTAAAAATTTTTTAAAAGGTTGATATTTTTCCGTTAATCCGTTTGAAGAAATTAAAGACTCTTCTCTTTTAATGGTTTTTAAAGAAGTGGCGAGATTTATATTTTTATACAAAACCTCGGCTCGAAATTCAGTAAGTTCCATCAAAGCAAGTATTCCTTCTCGGCTGCTCAAATTTCTGTTTTGAGAAAATTCTTTGAGCGTTTTGCCTTCTAAATATTCTCTAGTCGGAGCGCTGATAATTATCACGTCCTCACCCTTGAAAAGCGGCAACTCTTTTAATATTTTTTTTCGATTTTCCGGATTCTTTATGGTTTCAGCCATTGATTTTCGGCTGGCAGATTTTGCCCAATCCGGCAAAAACGATCTTAAAGGCATTGTCTGCTTTTCATAAGGATAAAGATTAAAATTTATTCCGGCACTGGAATAATTCTGCTCAATTAACTTAATACAAAGGTCAAATTCTTTTCTAAGTCCGACTAGCGGAAAAAAATCATTGATTAAAATTTTTGCGCCGGTTTCTTTGGCAAGATAAATCAATCTTTTTACCGACTCAATCAGCTCTTCTCTTTGAGATTTTAACGGCTTAATTAATTTATTTTTAATATTAATCGCCAAAACACCTTTTAATTTTGCAACGCTTTGGGCGATTTTTTTTATTTCAAAATAAGAAGCTTCTCCGACTATCGGATGATCAAGGTCAATCGAAACGCCGAATGCCCCTTCTTTCAAGCTTTTTTCAACAATTGAATTTAAAACCCTAAGTTCATTATCGGTAAGATTTCTAAAAACCGACTCATTGATTATTTCACGGCGCAAAGTTGTATAACCCGCAAAAGATCCGAAATTAACCCCTATCGGCTTTGCGGATAGTATTTTAATAAATTCGGAAAAATTATGCCAATCAACATTGATTTTATTTAAATTCGCTCTGGAAGAAATCGATTGAAGCGAACCGTATATAATCGGCGCAAGCGAAAATCCATTTTGACCCCCGATAATAGTAGTAATCCCCTGGCTCAAATAATTTTCAAGCTTGGGTTTTGTAAAAATTTCCAAACGCTGATCCGCATGATTGTTAATGTCAATAAAGCCCGGTGCCAGATAATATCCCAAGCCGTTTATGGTCTCATCAGCCTGATAATCAATAGCCGGTTCAATCGCGGAAATTTTTCCGTTTTTTATTAAAACGTCCGACCTGAAAGCCGGCTTGCCCGTGCCGTCAGCGATTGAAGCGTTTTTAATTAAAATAGTCATTACTTTTTATTATAACAAATTTTAAGATTATATTTAATAAAATTAAAATTCTGTTCAGCTGGGATAAAAACAAAAACGGCTCAATTACCCAATTTATAGATGAGCCGTTTTCTAGCTAACGTTAATGCAGGTTTTTAAAGTATCGCCTGCCTGCCGGCAGGCAGGGCTCACGCATATTTTACGATTAATCAGTCTTCAGCCTTAAAGCGTTTGGCTCAAGACAAATAGTACCAGTCCTAAACCGCTCATAACCGCGGAAATAATCCAAAATCTCATCGTTACTCTTGTCTCCGGCCAGCCCAAAGCCTCAAAATGATGATGGATCGGCGTACTTAAAAATATTTTCTTTTTAAAAATCTTCTTACTGGTCAATTGAGCGATAACCGAAGTTGATTCTATGGCTAAAATCACCGCAAAAAACGGCAAAAATAAAACAGTATTGGTAAGCATGGTAATAGTGCCCAGCGTTATGCCTAAAGCCATAGAACCGGTATCACCCATAAAAAATCTGGCTGGATAAATATTGTGCCACAAAAAAGCCAGAAGCGCGCCGATTACTACAGAAGAAAAAGCCGCTAAATCATACCGGCCTAAAATAAAAGCTACGGCAGTCAAAGCTCCGAAAGCAAAAAGCGAAACTCCGCCCAGCAGTCCGTCCAATCCATCGGTCTCATTAGCGGAAAAAGCCGTGGCAATAATCACAAACATGAACATAGGAAAATACCACCAGCCAATCTCCACATTGCCGTAAAAAGGAACGTAAAGCGCTGTCCAATCAAGTTTAAAATAAAACCACCAAGCGCCCAAAGCGGCGAGCACGGCGAAAATAATAAGTTTATGCCGTATTTGCAATCCGCCGCCATTAGGTCCGATTTTTAAAACTCCGAATAAATCGTCAACTAAGCCTAAAATTGCGGCAATAAGCATCGCGGCAATCGGCAAATATGTCTGCCCTCGGTCAATAAAATCAAAATAACTCCAAAAACCGTCAAACAAAAAATTTAAAATAAAAAATAATAAAGCCAACCCAAGCGTTGTCAGCCAGATAATTATGCCGCCCATGGTCAAAGTACCGGCTTTTTTGCTGTGCAAGCTTGAATAAATCGGAGAATTATCGCTGGTTCTAATCTGCTTGCCAAGCTGATACTTTTCCAAAAGCCTTACTATGATCGGGGTTAGAATCAAAGCCGCAATAAAAGCCACGCCCACGAGCATCAAAATTCTGATTATTTGAAAAGTGATCATAAAAAAAATATGATTTAAATTTAATATTTAATATACGCAATTAATTAATTTTTCCGTTTCTTTAAACGCATCTTCTGCGCCTAAAATAATTGCCAATAACATCTGATTATTTCTATTAAATAAAGAAATTAAATTTCTGCCGGCTTCATCAGTATGGCCGGTTTTTCCTCCAAGAAAATTATTCTGCCCGCTAAATTGATTGATATTGGCCAGTTTTCTGGATTTATTACTTATTAATTCTGTAATTTTAATCTCTTTTTGCCGGCTGATTTCAAAAATTTCAGGGCTTTGCGCGTTAATATAATGAACCAGTTTCACTAAATCTTCGGTAGTCGATTGATTTAAAAAAGAAAGTCCGGTGGAATCAAAAAAATGCGTATCAGTCATTTTTAATTCATCGGCTTTTTTATTCATTAAAAAAATAAAATCTTGTTCATTTGGATTTTCCGCCAAAGCAACTCCCGCATCGTTTGATGAAACAACAAGCATGGCCTTAATTAAATCAATTGCTTTAAATACTTCTCCAGTTTTTATGCCACCCGCTTCGCCGAAAGCTGATTCCGCTTTTTCGCTTATTGCTATTTCTTTTTCTTTTCCTAAATTTTCAATAGCCACCACCGCAGTCATAAGCTTCGTAATTGAAGCTAAAGGCCAGCGCTTTTTGCCGTCTAATTCAATCAAATCGGCATTTTGGCTCACATTTCTTAAAATTGCCCCCTTGGCGCTGATGGTATCAGCGCAATTTTCAAACGATATTTGATTTTCTCCAATTTCTTCCAATAAAATATCCGTCTCGTTATTTAAAGACGAATTTTGAGGCTCATTAATTACAGCGGGATTTGATTGTACTAATAATTCTGACCGATTGTTTTGATTAATAAAATAATCTCCAAAGGTTTGCGCGGAAGCTTCACTTTCCACTAAACTGTCTTCAGCTTCAATATTTGCAATACTAATCGCTTTTTGAGAATTATTCCCATCAACTTTAATTACTAAAAGCGCAAAAGAAATTACAATCATTAATAATAAGGCTTGAAATCTCATAAAAAAATAATAATTAATACTTAACCACTAACCACTAGCCCTGTTAGCCATAATCATTGATTACTCAAAATACCGCTCTCTATACCGCTCTCTGTAGTTTTTAAATCTTGGCTTGTTGAATCTTGACCCGTTTGTACAGATTCAAAATCTAAAGAAAATTTTTTGAATTTTTCGTATTCAGGCAATTCTTCAATTTTGGACACGCCTAGATATTTTAACAAATCAAAAGTCGGTTGGTAAAGATAGCCGCCGCGTTCTTTGGCTTCAGTAGCGCGCTCAACAAGTCCGCGCATCATTAAATTTCTCAAAATAAAACTGGAATTCACGCCCCGAAAATAATCGATTTTCGCGCGCGATATCGGACCGAAATACATAATTAAAGAAAGTGTTTCTAAAGACGCCGGCGTCAAATTTTCTGAAAATTCTTCCTTGATAAAATCTTCTAAAAATCTTGAAAATTCCGGTTTAGTGGCCAATTGAACGCGATTCTCATTAAATATCAGTTTTAATCCCCTTCTGTCATCGCTTAATTCTTTTTCAAATTCTCCCAGCGCTGTCTTTATTGCTTCCTCGCTAATCCCTAAAATTTTGCCGATTTTTTTTATTTCCATCGGCTCGCCATAGGCAAATAACAAAGCCTCAATCGAGGACGTTAAATTTTTATTTTCATTTTCCATATTTACATTATTTTAATCCTGAGCCGCGCCGAAGGGTTCGCGATTTCTCGTTATCATTATATCAGAAAATTTTTCCCCTTGCTCCACTTTTATTATCTGGTCTCTTAATAAATGAAGCAAAGCCAGAAACAAAACAATAATTTCTGTTTTAGATTTTTCTTTTGACAATTCTCCGAAACTTTTTATTCCGGATTCCATTTTTTTTACAATTTCTTCAATTTTTTCCTCAAGTCTTACTAAGACGATTTCAATAGTTTCCGAATCTAATTTCAAATCATTAAAAGATTCAAATATCGTCGCAATCGAGGAGTTAAGCGAATTAATGCTTATATTTTCTGACGGATAAAAAACCGGAGTTTTATTGGCAAAAAGCGAGCGGGAAACCGAAAAATTTTTCCTTTCATAAAATTTTTTAAATAATGCAATCGCCTCCTTAAATTCTTTATATTTTTCTAATCTTATTTTGAGGTCTGAAATATCCTGCTCCTCCTCCGAGCTAAGCTCAAGCGACGGCAAAAGTTCTTTTGACTTTATTAAAAGCAAATGAGCCGCAATAACCACAAAATCAGAAACTAATCTCGGCTCAATAACTTCCAATTTTCTGACATAATCCAAAAAACTGGCTGTTACTTCAGCCAAGCTCAAATCTGTTATCGCCATTTTTTTCCCTTCAATTAATTCTAATAATTTATCAATCGGCCCGGAAAATTGTTGTGATTGAATTTGATACATATTTTTATTTCAATTTTAACGCTTCTTGCGTATAAACATTTGACGGATTCCAAAGCATAAAACCATCGATTAATTCCGGAGTGCTACTAGCCGCATCATAAACAGCTTGAATCTCTTTTTTTACCATTTGCGCATTATAATCCGCTCCTAAATCAAAATCCTGAAGCCAGGGGCGTAATCTAGAATTTGGAATTTTGAATTTGGAATCTAGAATTTCGGTTGTTGTAGAATTCGTTGTTAGTTGTAGGTTATAGATTGTCAGTTTTTTTAGCGCGCCATCCATGGAATATTTTATTATTTCATACGGATAATTGGCCGGATTTTTATAGCCCAAAAATCCTTTGGCATAATGCGACGGATAAACCATCGGGCTAATATAATCAAAATAACTGTAAGCGTCTTCAATCACCTGCCCTATTCCCAAATCAGTGCTTTCCACGGTTGCCAAACCAAAAAGATCGGCAGAAATTTTTACTCCTTCAAGCTCGCTCCGAAGATAACCAAAAAAACTTTTTATAATATTTCTTTTTAGCGTTTTCTCGTCATAAAAAGGAAAACTCATGTCATTGAGATTACCGTCCGAAGCAAAACGGATATAGTCAAAATTTATTTCATCAAAACCGCGGCTGACCGCGTCTTTGGCAATGGCAATGTTATAATCCCAAGATTCCTTGGCGGCCGGATCAATCCAAGCAAGTTTCTTATTATCGAGCCAAAGAGTTGATGACGACGCATGACATTTAATACCTGACGCATCTGACGATTGGCACTTAGTTCTTGAATGAATCGCCAAATCGGGCCGGGCTTTTGCCAAGATCGGGTCTTGAAAAATCGTAATCCTTGCAATCACATAAATTCCCTCCTCGTGCAATTTTTTTATTAAAGAATTGATTTTTGAAATTCTGATTTCTTTTGCCTTATATTTTTCCACTTCGTCAAGTTTTATATCATAAGCAACAATTCCGGAAAAATCTTTGATATCAATTACCACCGCGTTAATTTCCGTTTCTTTGGCCAATTTAATCAGATAATCAATTCTTTTTTGAGAGCTGGCCGACCAGCTGGTAAAATAAATCGCCTTAATTTTTTCTGGCGGATTTTCTAAAGGCTTTTGCGGCTCAATATCGCTGTTTGGATTAAAAACCGCTAAAGCGCTTGAGGAACTATTTTCGCCATTTAGCACGGCTCCATTAACATCGTTTGCTAAATCATTGCCGAATTTTAGAGTCTTTTCTCTGGATAAAATAAAAAAAGAGCCAAGGGCCGCTGAAATTATCATTAAAAAAACAATAAAACGCTTCATTTATATGGCTCAATATAACTTATTTTTCTTGAAATTAAAAGGCTTTCGTGCGATAATCCCAAAATGGCTCTGGCACTTTATCGCAAATATCGCCCCAAAACTCTTTCTGATCTTTTGGGTCAGGAAATTATTGTGGAAGTTATAAGAAACGCGGCCAAAAACGACAAACTAGCCCACGCTTATTTGTTTTACGGTCAGCGCGGCTCCGGCAAAACAACCACCGCAAGGCTGATTGCCAAAATCGCCAATTGCGAAACCCGCCAAAAAAATGAAAAATTCAAGAATACCGGCGAGCCTTGCAATAATTGCCAGAAATGCAAAGAAATTGATGAGGGAAAATCATTGGATGTTATTGAAATCGACGCCGCTTCCAACCGAGGCATTGATGAAATCAGAAATTTAAAAGAAGGCATTAAATTCTCCCCTACTTCTTCGGCTTATAAAGTTTATATTATTGACGAAGCTCACCAATTAACCAAAGACGCTTTTAACGCCCTCTTGAAAACCTTAGAAGAACCGCCGGCTCACGCGCTTTTTATTTTAGCCACCACTGAATACGAAAAAATGCCGGCTACTATTGTTTCGCGCACTCAACGATTTCATTTTAAGCGCCTGCCTATGATAAAAATCGTTGAAAAATTAAAGTCAATAATAAAAGCAGAAAATATCAAAGCTGATGACGCGGTATTGGAGCTTATCGCCTCCTCAAGTGAAGGAAGCGTAAGAGACGCGGAATCGCTCCTGGACCAAATTACGTCTTTAGAAAAAGAAATATCTCTGGAAGAGGTGGAAAAAATTCTTGGCCGGGCCGGATTTTCCAAAACTTCACAATTAGCCGAAGCTTTAATAAAAAACAATGCCGAAGAAGCGCTTGGTATCTTGGCAAAAGTAAACGAAGGCGGCTATAACTTAACCCAATTTAACAAAGACTTAATCGCTTATTTTCGCCGAGTATTGGCTTTAAAATTTTCTCCAGCCCTTGAAGAAGAATTTAAAAAAGAGCTGCCGGAATCAGATTTAAATCTGATTAAAAAACATTCAAAAATAATTAACGAACAAAAAACAATAGAGCTCATCAAATCGCTTATCCGCGCTTACGGCGAAATGAAATACTCTCCTTTCCCGATTGTGCCTTTGGAAGTGGCGATTGTTGAAAATTTAAAAAGTTAATTTTCGAACAACGCTATAATATAATTATTAATTATAAGCATTGTTCGTATGAATTATAAATCATTAAAAGAAAAATCAATAAATTTAAGAAAATCTGGTTTTTCCTATTCTGAAATCTTAAAGCAAATTCCAGTCGCTAAATCAACCTTGTCTTTATGGCTAAAATCGGTTAATTTATCAAAGAAACAAAAGCAAAGATTAACCGAAAAGAAATTGGCTAGTATGCAGCGTGGAGCAATTGCAAAGAGAAATCAAAGAATCGAAACAATCCAGCTCATTAAAAACAAGGCTATTTCAGAAATAAGAAATATTTCAGACAGAGAATTGTGGTTAATAGGTATTTCTTTGTATTGGGCCGAGGGCGCAAAACAGAAAGAACACAATGTATCTCAAAAAGTCGCTTTCAGCAGCGGAGATCCATTGATGGTTAAATTATTTTTAAAATGGCTGAAAAAAATAGTAAAAATTTCCGATTCAGATATATTTTTTGAAATATATACTCATAAAAATTCAAAAAATAAACTCAGTCAAATAACTAAATATTGGTCGAAAATCATAAATGTTCCAGAATATAAATTTGATCGTATTTATTATAAAACTAATAAAATTAAAACGAAAAGAAAAAATACGGGAATAAATTATTATGGATTATTAAGAGTATGCGTAAAAAAAAGTACAAATTTAAACAGAAAAATCAGTGGATGGATTGATGGAATAGTACAAAATTGCGGGGTAGTGCAATGGTAACACGCCTGCCTTTGAAGCAGGAATTCTAGGTTCGATCCCTAGCCCCGCAGCCAACTCGTGATAGGTTATCGCGCACGAGGAACGTCAAACTGCAATTTTATGAAAATATTTATCACAGGAATAGCTGGAACCGGCAAAACAACCGTTCTGGCAGAATTACAGAAACGTGGGTATGTTGTCATTGATATAGACGCCACGGGAATGTGTAAGTGGAAGAATATAACTACAGGTGAAATTACTGAATACGGACCCAGCGGAAGAGATGAGAAATGGCTCAATGAACATGGATGGTATTGCGACATAGATACTTTGAAAAAATTACTTTCTTGTATACGAGAAGATAAAAATGTCTTTGTCGCGGGCTTTATTGATAACATAGAAGATGTCGTTCGAGAATTTCACAAAGTGTTTTTATTTGTTGCCTCTGACGATGTGATTAAAGAACGACTTTCTAAACGTACGAATAGTCATTTTGGTAAAAAAGAAGACGAACAGGAGGCCATACTAAGTTGGAAACCAGAGTTGATTAAGAAGGTAAAGAATTCTACCGAAGTTGATGCAAGTAAAACCCCCGATGAAGTTGCAGAGTTTATTCTAAGTAAATTAGCAAATAAGTAGAGCTCAAGACCCGTCGTCCAGCTTACCAAAAACATAAACTAATTTCCGCTCGAAGTAATTCAATAATCTTTAATAATAATCCACAAAATTAAAACTTCGTAATAAAATAAAAACATAAATTTCTCGAGTTAAATCTAGACTAGTTATAGTAATGCTCAACAACATAATTTTATGGAAAACATTTCATCCGAAACAACATGCTCGTCATGCAACGCACCCATATCCCCAACCGAAAACTTTTGTCCGCAGTGCGGAACGAAACTCAAGGAACCGCCGCTTTCAATCTCCGTGAGAAAACAGGCGTTTATTTATCTTATAAGTTTTTTTCTTGCTCCGTTTGGTCTTGGCTACGCATTTAAATATCTCAAGCAATCTGACCCTAAAGCGCGAAAGGTGGGTATTATTGTCGTCATACTGACAATCCTCGCAATAGCGCTTATGATTTGGGTTACGAAAATATTTACGAGCTGGGAGTATCAATTGATTGACACGCTCTGATGCTAACCTGTTAAATTACAAAAAATGAAACAAAGTTTGCGTCGTAATACTAAAATCTACGATGATTCGCCTGTTCCCCTTACTCCAGAAGGGCTCAAACGCTTAGAACGCCGCCTTTTGCGATTAAAACAAGCGCTTCCAAATTTAATAAGCGAGACAGCGCGGACAGCCGCCTATGGCGACCGTTCGGATAATGCGGAATACAAAGATGCAAAATCTACGCTTCGGCGCACGCACCGGCAAATTTGGAGTATTGAACAGCAGTTGAGAAAAGTACAAATAATTAATTCCGATAAAAATAATTTCTCCACAGTGCAACTGGGCTCAACCGTAGTACTTGAATCTCAAAAAGGCATTAAGAAAACATTTCAAATTGTCGGTTCTTATGAAACTAATCCCGGCAGAGGACGCATCTCCCATCTTTCGCCTCTCGGCGCCGCGCTTATGAATCACGCGAAAGGAAATGTGATAACTTTTAAAACCGCGCAAGGCCATCAGGAATACCGTATTCTCGAGATTCGATGATTCAAAGATTCAGACTAATTCAACAAAATCGCTTGTATCTAAGCGATTTTAAAGCTACAATACGCTACTTATGCCTCCACAAGAAGGAGACGTGATTCTCCGTTTTAATAATGTTTCGTTTAGTTTTGGCAATAATAAACCCATTTTGAATGAGGCAACATTTTCCGTGCGCCGTGGGTCAAAAATTACACTTATGGGCCAGAATGGCGCCGGCAAAAGTACTATTTTTCAACTCATCACAAAATCTTTAGAGCCGGAAGCGGGTACGGTCATAATTAGCAATGGACTTACTATTGCAACGGCGCGGCAGGTTATTGCGCGCGACGAGATGGATTTAACGGTTCGAGAATTTTTTGAGAAATTGTTTCCTAAAAAAATATATGATATCGAGCCTCGTATCGAAAATATTTTAAAAGTCGTTCATTTGCATGCGCCTTTAGATAAAGCGCTTCGGACATTTTCCGGCGGACAGCAAGCGCGTTTGCTCCTTGCGCAAGCGCTAATTCAAAATCCGGATATTCTTCTTCTTGATGAGCCGACTAATAACCTTGATAAGCAAGGCATCGCGCACCTTACAAATTTCTTGATTGATTATAAAAAAACCTGCATTGTTATTTCTCATGATGCTGATTTTTTGAATTCTTTTACCCACGGCGTTTTATACCTTGATGTGTTTACTAAAAAAATCGAGCAGTACGCCGGAGACTATTTTGATGTTGTTAAAGAAATCAGCGCGCGGCTTGAACGCGAGCGCATGAAAAACGTTCGTCTTGAAAAAGATATTCAACACCGCAAAGAGCAGGCGAATTTTTTTGCTCAAAAAGGCGGCCATATGCGCGATGTCGCGCGGAAAATGAACGAAAAAATCCAAGAACTTGAAAGCGATATCGTGGAAACACGCCAAGAAGACAAAACCATCAGAAGCTTTATTATCCCCTGTCAGCCGGATATTAGCGGCCGCATTTTGGAACTCAATTCCGTCTCAATTATGAAAAACCAAAAAACAATTACAAAAAAAGTGCAGATTACCCTCAAGAAAAAAGAGCGGCTTCTTCTCGCGGGTCCGAATGGCATCGGCAAAACCACGCTTCTCGAAAAATTCGCAACCGGACACGCAAAAGGCGAATATGTAACGCCGGGAATCCATATCAGCTACTACCGCCAGGATTTTTCAACACTCGATTTTGAACGTACGGTATATGAAACACTCGCAAAAGCCATGAAAAACGGCACAGAACAAAATCTCCGTTCAACTGCGGCCGGCTTTTTGCTTAATGCGGAAATCTTAAAAACAAAAGTCGGCTCGCTTTCCGAAGGGCAAAAAGGACTCGTTGCTTTTGCAAAAATTTCTCTGGAAATGCCCGGGCTTCTTATTTTGGATGAACCAACAAACCACATCAACTTCCGACACATTCCTGTGATTGCCAAAGCGCTAGACTCTTATGAAGGCGCAATGGTCCTCGTGAGCCACGTTCCGGATTTTGTAAAAAAAATCCGCATCGACTACACGCTTGATCTTGAAACGCTTTAATAAAATACTTGATTCAAAAATACAACTTTAAAAAAGCCGCTTCTTTTTAGAAGAGAAAGCTAGCCAATTAAATGCTCTATCAGCGGCGAAAACGATTTCTCCCTTGAGACCCTTGGGATCCTCGAGATCTCTGGGGTCTTTGAGCATAAGAAGAGCGCTGTCGCGTATATGGAGCGCTAAATCTATCATCAGGCCGATGTTCTATTACTCGATGAGGAGGAAGCTCGGGAAGTTTGCGCAAAGGCAAAGCAGCGCGCATAAGGCGTTCAATATTTTTCACGTCTCCGCGCTGATCCGGAGTTGCAAAAGAAATCGCGTTACCGGCAGCTCCAGCGCGAGCGGTTCGGCCAATGCGATGGATATAATCTTCCGCATTATCCGGAAGGTCATAATTAAGCACCAGCTCTATACCTTTTACGTCTATGCCTCGGCTGGCGATATCAGTCGCAACTAATACGCGGTATCTTCCGTTTTTAAATCCGTCAAGCGCCATTCTGCGCTGGCTTAATGATTTGTTAGAATGAAGCTCGGTCACCATATGCCCAAGCGCTCGGATGCCTGTAGCAATTTTCTTTGCGCCGAATCTTGTCCTTGAAAACACCAGCACCGAACCTTTATATTCCGAAAGAAGTTTTTCTAAAAGCCGGGGTTTGTCCGAGCGTGATATGAAAAAAAGTTCCTGCCTTACTTTTTCGCTTGCTGTTCCGGAAGGCGCAATTTCAATGCGCAGCGGCATCTTCATATACGATTGTGCCATATGAACGATTGTATTTGGCATTGTTGCGGAAAAAAGCATTGTTTGGCGCTCTTTCGGAACTGTTGATAAAATTTGATTTAGTTGAGGGGCAAATCCCATATCAAGCATTCGGTCGGCCTCATCAAGCACAAGAATACTTATGTCTTTAAGTGAAAGGGTTTTTTGCCGAAGATGGTCTATCATTCTTCCTGGGGTGCCGATAATAATTGTTGGGTTTTTTCGCAAAGCCTGCAGTTGCCGATACATTGGTTCTCCGCCAACAAGAAGAGCGGTCCGCACTCCAAGAGAAGCGCCGATTTTATTAAATGTTTGTTCAACTTGAAGCGCGAGTTCGCGCGTAGGAAGAATGACCAGCCCGCGTTTTCCTTGAAGCGTCGCCTGAATCACGGGAATTCCAAATGCGAGTGTTTTTCCCGTGCCGGTTTGAGCAAGCCCGATTAAATCTTTTCCCTCTATTGCGGGAGGAATTGATTTTTCTTGAATAGGCGTAGGAATTTTAAAATTATGCCTGTCTAAAATAGCGAGAACATTCGGCGCGATGCCGAGTCCGTAAAAACTGGAAGAGTGAACCATTTGTAATAAATTAGTTTTATTCTATTCTTTTAATTAAGAAAGATAAGTGTTTAACCTTTTATAAATTTCGTTAGTTGATTTTCTGAATAATTCTCTCTTTTTCCAAAAAGAATTACTGTCTGAAACGTCTTTATTCTGAATTTTGCTCAAATCCTTGATTGTCATATATCTCACGTGTCCCAAATCGGCATCAGATCCGATATTAATATCTTCTAATCCTTGATAGATTTGCTTTAATAAAGCATATTTACTGGGAATATTCAGTTCTCGGTTAACTTTTATGCGCTGTGAAAGACCATCCAAGAGAGATGGGTTTAATTCTATATATTTAATAAAATCGTGAATTGCCACAAAAAAATCAAAACTAGGCGGTGTTTCCATGATTTTCTGAAATTTCTTATCCAAATCAAGCTTTGTCTTCTCTAATATCTTCATATCTATAAGCTTACCAGAAACGTGCCTAAATAGCAATTTTTTAAAACTATAATTAAAATAATATAAAAAAGCCTTCAATCCGTCAGTTGACGAATCGAAGGCTCAAACTTGACTCTAACGAGTCTTACTCTATTTTTTTGCGCTTCTTTGCTTTCTTTAACTTTAAAATACGAGAAATCTGAATACTGGTTTTTTTAGGCTTTACAAAAAACTCTTCCTTTTGGACAATCTTGATGCCCTCAACAGCTTCGGCTTCTATCCGTCTCTCAAGTATTGCCTTTTTATTGATTGATTCTTTAATCCGAATGAAATCCGTAAAACCCAACTCTTTGAGACGCTTTAGCACTTTCTGATTGCTGCGAATATCTACTGATGGCGGATTCAAGTGCCAACCCATCTTTCCGTTGAATAACTTTATTGTCTTGCATTTCTCGTCTGCGATTATTTCTCGCCGATATTTTTCAGCGTAAATCATAAGACCGGTTAAAATATCGTTTATGGCCTTTTTGTATCGAGAAATCGCCGGAGCCGCTTCATCCATCGCCTTCTTTATTTTTTTATTCAACTCCACCTCTTCATGCGCCAGTTCCAACTGATATGATCCCATCTGGCCAATGAGATTATTAACTACTCCCAAAGAAGATGGTACGAAAATTTTTGACCTCATCAGCATACCTCCTTTTTTTCTTCTACAAAACGCTCGATTACGGACATGACACTTGGCACCATGCCCTGCTTTTTAAGAAGGAAACTGTCAGCCCCAGCCGCCAAAGCGACGCCTTTTAATTCAATGTCACTGGTTAAAAAAATCACTTTCAAGCCTGGATGATTCAATTTTGCATATCTTGTAACTTCCTCGCCTCTTTTTTTGGGCATCTGGCCGTCAGTAATAACCACATCTATTCCGATCTTTTCGCCTATCATCTTTATTCCCTCTTCACCGTTATTTGCGGTCAAAACCTCATGACCTTCTATCTCAAGTAACATCTTAAATATGTCTCTTATGCTCTCCGAATCGTCAATAACGATTATCCTCATACTCCCTCCTTCCTTTTGTTTTGTTATTTTGGAAAATTGCTATCTATATTTATAAACAAAAATAATACATTTGTCAAATAACAAAATATTTTACTTTTAACTGTCAAATCCTATTTTTAAAAAATAAAAATCTGGAAAAGATTAATTTAATATGATAAAATAAAAAAATGACAACCGGAATTTTTGAACTTGCGATAATCACTTTAATTGCTACAGGGTTGGGCATTGCGGCAAAATTATTTAAACAGCCGATTATTTTAGCTTATTTAATTGCCGGAATCGCAATCGGCTATTTTGGTTTTTTCCATATCGGCGACAAAGAAGTTTTTGAAATATTTTCAGATCTGGGAATAATGTTCTTACTTTTTCTGGTGGGCTTGGAAATTAATTATGCTTCTTTAAGATTAGTGGGCAAAACTTCCATTTTAATCGGGCTTGGCCAGGTTCTTTTCACTTTTATCGCCGGATTTATAATCGCCACTCTTTTTAATTTCAGCTATCTTCATGCCGGCTATATCGCCATTGCTCTGACTTTCTCAAGCACCGTTATTGTTGTAAAACTTCTTTCAGAGAAAAAAGATTTAAACAGCTTATATGGAAAAATAAGCATCGGTTTGCTCTTGGTCCAGGATTTTGTGGCTATCATGCTTTTAATATTTCTGGCGGGCATTGAAGCAAACAGCAATTTTTCTTTTTTAAGCATATTTCTAACAATACTAAAAGGCGTGGCTTTATTTGCTTTAATGATTTATCTGGGCAGAAAAATTATGCCTAAAATTTTTGATAAAATCGCCCATTCCCAGGAACTTTTATTTTTAACGAGTCTTGCTTGGGTATTTTTAATTTCCACATTAGTGAGCAAAACCGGATTTTCCATAGAAATCGGCGGATTTTTAGCGGGCTTAGCTCTGGCCAATTCCTCGGAAAGTTTCCAAATAGCCAGCCGCATTAAATCTCTGCGTGATTTCTTTATCCTTATATTTTTTGTAATACTGGGCTCTTCTCTAATATTTTCCGATTTTTCCGGAATTATAATCCCCATAATCGCATTTTCGCTTTTTGTGCTTATCGGCAACCCTTTGATTATTTTGATAATAATGGGTCTTATGGGCTATAAAAAACGGACTAGTTTTTTAACAGGCATCACCATCGCCCAGATTTCCGAATTCAGTTTGATTTTAGCGGGCTTAGGATTTAAATTAAATCATCTTGATGCAAAAGTCGTGTCTTTAATAACAACTGTCGGCATTATCACTATTATTTCTTCCACTTATTTTATAGTTTACGCTGACAAAATTTTTAAACTGTTGAATCGCTTCCTTTCAATATTTGAACGTCAAAAATCAAAAGAAAACGGGTTTTATAAAAAAGAATCTGCCAAACCGGTAATTTTAATAGGTTGCCATCGAACCGGCCAAAGTATCGCTTCAGCCATTCCAAAAGAAAATTTGCTTGTAATAGATTTTGACCCTGACGTGATAAACAGCCTTAAAAAACACGGTTATGATTATATTTTCGGCGATATATCAGATCCGGAAATTTTTGAACGCTCTAACATTGAAAACAGCCGCTTCGTAATTTCCACCAGTCCGGACATTGAAGATAATCTGACGATTTTATCTTTAATTAGAAAATTACCCAATAAACCAAAAATAATACTGCGAGCCAGAACTGAAAAAGAAGCTCGCGCGCTTTACGCCTCAGGCGCTGATTATGTTTTACTGCCTCATTTTACCGCCGGTCAATACTTGGGAAAAACTTTTGCCATTGACCCGGAAATGAAAATCTTGGAACAGCTTAAAAACAAAGACTTGGAACTTATGGAGAAGATTAATCACCAAGTCTAGTTATCAAGCTAATAAGCAAAAAAGCCAATAAGCTAATCAGCTAAAAAACTAACAAGCTTATATTAGATCTTAAGATATTTTCTTACCGCGATATATGAAGAAATAATTCCCAAACCAATTCCAAGCATTAGCTGTCTGCCGATTAAACTAAAAGTATTGGTTGTGAAATAATTCCATAAATTCATTTCCGGAATAAAAATTTTAAGATAAGGGGAAATAAAATAAACTATCGGCATCACCAATAAAAAGCTTAAAACTCCGGCGATCAAACCGTAAATTAATCCTTCAATAACATAAGGGCCTCGAATAAAAACATTGGAACCGCCCACCAGCCTCATGATGCCGATTTCCTCGCGGTTGGAGTAAATTGCCAGCCGGATAGTATTAAAAGTTATCAAAATTGAAACTACGGAAAAAATAACTGTTAAGAATAAACCTGATTGCCTGATAGTATTGATAATTTTATTTAAACGGTTAATTACCACTTCGTTTTGAGCGTAAGAAATTTTTTCAATAAAATCTTTGGAAGCCTCATTTTTAAGCTTGCTGTCGATAACCACATAATCTTCCGGATTATAAGCTTTGATATTTAAAGAGGCGGCTAATGGATTTTCGCCTAATTCTTCAAGAGCCTTAGAAATAGTTTCAGAAATTTTCGGGTCATCCGCGTGCTGGCTCTTAAAAATTTCCAAAGCTCTGTCTCGGGAAATATAATCCACTTTTTTTACTTCAGCCAAGCTCTCCAATGATTTTCTTAAGCTTAAAATTTCGTCTTCAGGCGCGTCTTCTTTAAAATAAACACTGATATCAATTTTATCTTTTAAAGCGCTTAGGGCAGTATCAGTCAAAACATTAAAAATAACTAATCCTTCAAAAACCATTAAAGCCAAAACTATAATGGAAATTGTTGCCGTAGAAAGCCAGCCGTTTCTCCAAAAACCCAATAATCCGTATTTTATTATTCTAAATAGTGCAGTAAGCATAATTTTAAATTATATAATGCAAATCGCTAAAAGATAAATAATAACTCTTTATACTTTTTATATTTGACGCTCTGCGATTAAACTACGCCGTATTTTCCCTTTTCTTCATCCTTAACAATTTTGCCGTCTTCTAAACTTATTACTCTTTTATTCAAATTATCCACTATTTCTTTGTTGTGAGTGGCTAAAATAATAATTGTTCCAAGCTCGTTTATTTTCAAAAGCAACTTGATAATTTCCGCTGAATTCATCGGGTCTAAATTTCCCGTCGGCTCATCGGCAATAATTACATCAGGGTGATTTATCATGGCCCGGGCAATCGCCACTCTTTGCTTTTGTCCGCCGGAAAGCTCTTTGGGAAAATTAAACATTTTATCCTCAAGCCCCACCATTTTAAGCGCCTGCGGCACAAATTCCTTTATTTCATTCTGAGGTCGACCGGCCACCTCTAGTGCAAAAGCCACGTTCTCATATGCGTTTTTATTGGCCAACAGCCGAAAATCCTGAAAAATAACGCCAATATGACGCCTTAATTGAGGCAGTTTTCTGGCTTTTAATTTATTTACTTCATGGGGTCCAAAAATCACCCTGCCCTTAGTAGGTTTTTCTTCGCCGATCAACAATTTAATAATGGTTGATTTGCCGACTCCTGACTTGCCCACCACCGAAACAAACTCACTTGGATTGATTGTAAAATTAATATCCTCCAAAGCCGTCGTGGAACGGCCGTTATTTTTATAAATTTTAGAAACGCCTTGAAAATTTATCATATATTTAATTAACACTAATCACTAATTACTCAATCACTAACTTTTATTATACCTCACTTTCCACAAATATCTCAATATTGCCGTCTAAAACATCTTCAATTTTGGAAGTTTCTACATTTGTTCTATGGTCTTTGACTAATTGATAGGGATTTAAAACATACGAACGGATTTGACTGCCCCATTCCGGTTTAACTTTTGTTCTTAATTGCGATATTTCCTGAATCTTTGCTTCTTCCATTGATTTTATAAGTTTTGCTTTAAGCAATGCCATCGCTTTTTCCCGATTTTGCGCTTGCGAACGTTCAGCGCGCGAACCGGCTGAAATTCCCGTGGGCAAATGGACTATTCTTACGGCAGTTTCCACTTTATTGACATTTTGTCCGCCAGGACCGCCGGCTCTGGCAAATTCAAGCTTTAAATCATCAGCCGGAATTTCAAATTTTTTATCCTCAATCTCAATAAGCTCAGGCAAAACTTCCACTAACGCGAAAGAAGTATGTCTTTTTTTTTCCGAAGAAAAAGGAGATATTCTTACCAAGCGGTGAACTCCGACTTCTTTTTTTAAAAATCCATAAACGTATTTGCCTTTTACCTCAATTGTTACGTTTTTTAGCGGATGACGGCCGGTTTTTGACTGATATTCTCCCCGGCTTTCGTCAATTACTTTAGTTTTCCAGCCTCGCCGCTCGCAAAACTTTCGATACATTTCATAAAGCATAGACACCCAATCTTCGGCATCTTGGCCTCCAGCGCCGGCATATATTGAAATAACCGCCGATTGTTCATCATATTTTCCGGAAAATAATTGCTCAATTTCAATGTTTCTTAATTTTCGCTTAATATCGAAAATTGTTTTTCCGCCCTCTTCCACTAAATCTTTATTACTTGCATCCAATTGCGTAAAATTCATTTCCGCGCTTATTAAATCCTTTTCAACTTCATCAAAACGATAAAGAAAATCCCGCAGCTTGCCTGCTTCTTTATTTTTTTCTTCAGCCAATTTCCTGTTTTTCCACAAATCAGGATCGGTTATTTCCATCTCCAATTCTCTAAGATGAATTCTTTTGGCCTCTATGTCAAAGCCGCCCGCCTAACCGGCGGGCTTGCTCTCTTAAATCATTAATTTGCTGCACTAATTCGTACATCATGAGCCACCTCCGAGATTCGAACTCGGGACCTCTGCTTTACGAAAGCATTGCTCTGCCAGCTGAGCTAAGGTGGCGCGGTAAATAATAAAAATTACCGCTTTATGTGGTAATTTATAAGATTTTACCACGCCTAAATCATTATCGCAATAAGAAAAAATTAATATAAATAAAATTTACTTTATGTTCTTAATTTTTCCAAAATATCTTTTTCCACTTCTTGGCGGTCGCGTCCGTATTTCAAGCGCGAAAGTTCTTTTATTTTTTCTGCCAACTGGCCGACGCCTGATTCAGGCGGCATAGTTTTAATATTAAATGGCCTGGAAGTTTGTCCATTAATTAATATTTTAGCATAAGCGTTAAAGTTATCTATATTTAATAAATCGTTTTGGCTAAAAACCGGTTCAAATTGTTTTACTAAAAATTCTGCGTCTTGAACTCCGACTCTGAAGCAAATTATGCTTCCAATATTGCCAAATACAGAATCACGTATTTTTTCCGTCAACTGAGCGATAAACTGATGCGCAATCGTCAAATTAAGACGATATTTTCGCGCCTCTGACAAAATCGTGGCAATTGAATCAGTGGTAAAATTATGGAATTCATCAATATACAGATTAAAATCGCGCCGCTTATTTTCCGCTAAATCAACGCGCGACAAAGCCGCCATAAGAATTTTTCCGACAATTATCATGCCAAGCAAATTAGCATTAATATCCCCTATCCTGCCTTTTGATAAATTTACAATAAAAATTTTTCCTTCGTCCATAATTTTTCTGAAATTAAACGAAGAATTAGGCTGGCCGATTATCGGACGGATATAATCATTGGCAATAAAATTATTAAATTTGGAAGTAATATAAGGCGTCATATTGGCAAGCGATGCGTCTCCGCCGGCTTTAATGGCTTCTTTTTGCCAGAAATCAACGACTATCGGATTTTTAATGCGCTCCAATTTCTTCATACGATATTCCGCATCAGTAAAAACCCGCGGCACCTCGATTAAAGTCGCCGGTTCGTTTACCGCATCTTCCATTAAAAGCAGTAAAGCGTTTCTCATGTATTGTTCAAACATTGGGCCCATTGTTTCCGCTAAAAATAATCTATTAAAAATGCTCTGCATTTCATTGACAATAAAAGTTTTTTCTTCCGGTCTGGAAAAATCATACTCCAGCATATTCAAGCCTGCAGGATGCATAATATCAGCTGGGTCAAAAACAATAACATCTTCAGCGCGTCTCGCGGGAATGCGGTTCAAAATTTTTTCCGCCAATTCTCCGTGCGGGTCAATAACAGAAACTCCCTTGCCTTGATTTATATCTTCTATAATCATGTTGGTCATTAAATTCGACTTACCGGTGCCGGTTTGCCCGATAACATAAACGTGCCTGCGCCTGTCATCTTCGGTGATATAAACCGATTTTTGCTCGCTCCGAAAAGCGCTTTTGCCTATTAAAGTCCCTGATTTTGGCAAATCAGCGGGCGAAACCGCTTCTTTTGATTTAAGCCATTTTATTTTCGGCACTTCAGTGGTATAGGTCGGCAAATGAAATAAACTTGCCAATTCTTCTGTGTTAAAAATCATCGTTTGAGAATCATCAAATTCTCTGAAAGAAAAATCATACGCAATTTTTTTCAAATTGCGGGATTTATTAATTTTAAGTTCCTGGCGCCTCGGAGCGCTGAATTGCTGATAAGCGCCGATAATACTTTCCAAAATTATATCTGACTGATACTGGCTTGGCGCGGAAGCTATTATTCTTAAATTGACGGAAAGCAAAGGTTTGGTTATTTTTGATTCCAAAATTTTTATCGCTTCTTCATCGATAATCTTTTTTTCTTCATCTTTTTCTTTTTTTGGATTTAACGCATTTCCAAAATCTTTTAAGCTTATTTTCAAACTTCCCAAAACATCATCAAGCCTCTGGCCGCGTTTTAAACTATCAATCATCTTCAAAATTGATTTTTTCAAAGACGCTGGCGCAGGCTTAACCAAAACTTGAATAGCAGCGCCCTCGCCTATTTCATTAATTTTAGAAAGCCCGCTTAAAATAGGCGCAAAAGTGTCAATATTAGCTTCAGCATAAGTTCTAATCGGCAAAGCATAAGAGAATTTCTGGCTTATATAAGCCCCGATTGAAGCTCCGGCTGGATTAAAAATATTATAATCGTCTATCAGCTCAACTGAAGCGTCCTTCCAAAAACCTTCAATCTGCCGGCTGACAAATTCCGTTGATTCTTTCGGCACGGCCAAATAAAAATGAATTTCCTCGCCAATGTGATGCACTGCCGCTTCCAGACCAAAAGGCTGTTTTAAGCCGGCTAAAATGCCAAAAAGCTGAGCTGACGAATTAATCTCATCTTTCCAAGCCAAAGCCGCTCCGCCTTCAATGGAAATATCCTTTTGCTGTTTCTGAGACAAACGAACCAAAAGCACTTTTAAATCAAGAGATTTGGCTAATTTTTTGCGTTTTAAATTTTTATAAACAAAAAATAAGACTGCACCAAATGCCAAAAAAATTATTGCGATTGAAAGATAAAGAGCCATCTATAATGAATTTCTATAATTTACAACAAATTTCTTTTCTTTAATTCGTCATATAATTTATCCACCAAAGCGTCATGAAAAGCATCGAGAATCGCCGGATTGGAATTCTTTGCCTCATTAACCGCCTTAGCAAGGCCCTGATGGAAAACTGAATCGATTAACTTTTCCACTTCTAACTTTGTTTCTGAGGATGAATTCTTTAAATAATCCGGCAAAAAAGATTTTTCCGCTGAATCGGATTTGTCGATTTCGTCAATTAAATTTTTATTATCGCCGTCTGATTTAGTTATCGGCTTAATAACATTATCCAGCAGTTCTTTATCGGAAAAATCTCGGTATTCCGGCGCGCTGCGCTTTTCCAAAATTTCCCGGCTTAATCTTTCAATGTCCGCTTCTAAAATACTGTGTTTGCCCTGAGTAGATTCAAAAGGTTCGAAATTTTGAGAATTTATGTCAGCCATGTTAAAATAAATATTATGAATAAATTAAAATCAATAATCGCTAATCGTTGGTTATTAATAATTGTTATCCTAATTATAGCTTCTTTTTTTCGGCTATACAATATAACTGAACTTCCGCCCGGACTTTATCCCGACGAAGCGATGAACGGAAATAATGCCTTGGAAGCTATTTCAACCGGAAATTTCAAAATATTTTATCCGGAAAATAACGGCCGCGAAGGACTATTTATAAATATGCAGGCCTTGTCGATTTTCATTTTTGGCAATGAGCCTTGGGCTTTACGCGGAGTTAGCGCTATATTCGGAATTTTAACGGTTTTAGGCGTTTATTTATTGACAAAAGAATTATTTCCCCAAAATCGCAAAATCGCGCTTTTAGCGGCTTTTTTGATAGCCACATCTTTTTGGCATATTCTTTTTTCCCGAATCGGTTTTAGAGCGATTACCGCGCCTTTTTATCTAACTTGGGCCTGTTATTTTTTACTTTTGTCTGTCAGACTGCTAAAAGAAAATTATTCTTATATAAATTTTAATGAAGCTGCCATAAAAAATAGCGGTAAAATTTATATTTTTGCCGTTTTAGCGGGATTATTTTACGGCTTAGGATTCCACTCGTATATCGCTTACCGCGCAACTCCGCTTTTGATACTTATGGGCTTTGCTTACCGGCTTTTTTATATCAAAGAATTAAGGGGGCAGATTATTAAAATTCTTATCGTTTTTAGCGCATTTTCAATACTGGCTTTTTTGCCGCTGGGAATGTATTTTTTAAATAATCCGGCAGATTTTTTTGGACGAACAACTCAAGTTTCTGTTTTTAATTCAGCCAATCCAATTAGTAATCTGGGTGTCAATATCATTAAAACTGCCGCAATGTTTAATTTTTCCGGTGACTGGAATTGGCGTCATAATTACGCCGGCCGACCGGAATTATTCTGGCCAATCGGAATTTTATTTATAATCAGCATTATTTTGGGAATCTCTGTCTTATTAAGAAAGAAAAGTTACCAAACTGACGAGCAAAATCCCGGTCAATTTAAAAAATTTTCTTTTTTTATGCTTTTTTCTTGGATTATAATCGCTTCTTTGCCGATAGTAATTTCTAACGAAGGCTTACCTCATGCTCTGCGGGCAATTTTGATGATTCCTCCGATTTTTATTTTGTCTGCGGTCGGCGGAATTTGGCTCTATAAATTTATTTATGAAAAAATTAGGGAATATGCGCAAAACTATGAAAAAGCGCAAAGTTATTTTCTTCCCGCCCTATCTTTTATATTTTTCCTTTTCTTAATTTTTGAAGCTTACAACACTTATTTTAATTTGTGGGGTAAAAATCCCAATGTTCAGGGAGCCTTTGCGGCTGACTATGTTGAAATAGGAAGGAAATTGAACAGCTTGCCCAAAGAATTGCCCAAATATGTGGTC
Source organism: Patescibacteria group bacterium (assembly GCA_038078555.1). Lineage (GTDB taxonomy): Bacteria > Patescibacteriota > Minisyncoccia > UBA6257 > UBA9933 > JBBTYQ01. The sequence continues at coordinate 42,480 of JBBTYQ010000008.1, forward strand.
GTTGAAGCCGGCGGAACCAATGTGAGAGGAATCCCAATGCCAACTCAAACTACGATGTTTATTACCGATACATTTACTCCCGAAAAACAAAGAGAAAAGAATATCTATTACTTACTGCCTGAACAAAAAGACAAAATTCTCGAGAATAGCTATGTTTTAACTATAAAGTAATTATTTATCTTTTTTGGCTATCAATATAAAATAAGGCGTAAAATTTCTCGGCTCAAAACGCCAAGTAATGTTTTTTCTAAAAAACTTATTCAGCTCCAAAAACACAATCGGGATGCTCTGATAAATTAAAAATATTCCGGATTTAACCAAAGAGTTATAAGTATTTTTTACCAATTCCTCTCTTTCTTTTGACGTCAAAATAGAACACGGAATGCCGGAAATAACCGCATCTATTTGCGGCAAATTAAGTTTTTTCAATTTTTTTGAAACTTCCACGACATTGCCGTAAATAATAATAAGCCGGTCATCTTTTATTTTTTTTAACTGTCCTACAAAAGACTCGTTCAATTCAATTGCAATCAATCGTCCATCAGACGGCAAAATATTTAAAATCGCTTTTGTAACAACGCCGTCGCCCGGTCCGTATTCCACGATATATTTATAATCCGGCTTTATTTCCTTAATGATTTTTTTAACTACATACCTTGAACTGGGAGTTAATGCCCCGACTTTAAAATCTCGAAGCGCTGTTTTTAAAAAATTAAAATTATTTTTTATTTTATTCATAATTGATTTTAAATAGTCTGCACTATTAAAAGATTTGTAGTACCGGCTTTGCCGAAAGGAATACCCGCGCCAATAACGATTTTATCCCCTTTTTTTGCTACATTATTTTTTACTGCTAATTCTTTTGCCACATCAATAACTTCGGAAACATCCTTAAAAGGCTTTATCATTCTTCCATAACAGCCAAAGCTTAATGCCAGTCGATTGTAAGTATATTTATTGGGAGTTAAAGCTAAAATCGGCTGTTTAGGCTTATAGCGGGAAATCATCCGGGCGGTTTTGCCGTATTCCGTCAAAGCTACGATCGCTTTAGCGTTAATATTATGAGCTGTGGTAACGATAGCATAACTTATGGAATCATTTACTGTTTTTGGCAATAAATGTTTGTGCTTTAAAATTTCCTCGTGCTTAAAATTTTCTTCGGTGTGGCGGCTGATTCTATCCATCACTTCCACCGCTTTAAGCGGATAACTTCCCAAAGTCGTTTCTTCGGAAAGCATCACTGCGTCAGTGCCGTCCAAAATCGCGTTAGCCACATCGTTAACTTCCGCTCTTGTCGGAACCGGATTTCTTACCATAGAATCAAGCATTTGCGTGGCGGTAATTACCGGCTTGCCCAAATCATTGCACCTGCCGATTATTATTTTCTGTAAAATCGGCACGTGTTCTGCCGGTACTTCCACCGCCAAATCGCCCCGCGCCACCATTATAGCGTCTGAAGCTTCTATAATCTTATCAAGATTTTCTATGGCTTCTTGAGTTTCAATTTTAGCAATAACTTTAATATCAGCCTTTGCCTTGCTTAAAATTTTCTTAAGTTCTAAAACGTCAGCCGGCTTTCTCACAAAAGAAATTGCCATAAAATCAACCTTATTTTTAATGGCAAATTTAATATCTTCCTTATCTTTTTTAGTAAGTGAAGATATCTTCAAATAAGCGCCGGGTAAATTCATGCCTCGCCTGCCTTTTATCTCTCCGCCGACAATAACGCGGGCAAAGATTTCACTGCCGGAAATTTTTTCCACCTTAAATTCATTTTTTCCGTCATTAAGCAAAATCTTGCTGCCTTTTTTTATTTCTTTGGGTAGATTTTTATAATTGACAGACACTCGCCTTTCGTCCCCAACGCATTTTTGAGTGGTAAAAATAAAACTTTGGCCATTTTTTAAAATAATGCTTTCGTGATAAAAATCGCCGATTCTTATTTTCGGACCGCAAAGGTCAGCTAAAACCGCTATTGGTTCCCCAATTTTTTTAGAAATATAGTGAGCTAAATTTATTCTGTTTTTATGCTCTTCGTGAGTGCCGTGCGAAAAATTTAATCTCACCACATTCATTCCCGCCAAAGCCATCTCAAGCATCATTTTTTTACTCTCCGTTGCCGGTCCGATAGTGGCAACAATTTTAGTTTTCTTCGTCATGATTATGATAAAATAAGTGTTTATTTTATCATGAATCTATACGGCTTGCGAGCCCATGCGCCTGCATATTCCACTCCTACTCTCTTAAGATTTGCGATTTTCGATTTACTAATTTTTATTCCCCTGTCCTCAATCCAAAGCCCGCATTTTCTATCGGCTTTTAGTCCGTTAAATTTTTTATTTATTTTTAAATGTTTCGTAAGCTTTGCCGGACCATTAATGTCGCCTGCTCCTCTTATTAAAATCGCCGCCGGATAATCTTTTGGCCCGACTACAATATTCAACATCCAATGCATGCCATAAGTAAAATAAACATACCACTTGCCTCCCTTTTCAAACATTATTTTATTTCTTTCAGTTTTTCCATGCGCCGCGTGCGAAGCTCTATCTTCAAAACCGTCATAAGCTTCCACTTCAGTAATCATCAGTGTAATTTCCTTTCCCTTATATTTTCGCACTAAAAATTTTCCCAAAAGAAACTCGGCGATTTTTAAAGCCGGCTGATTAAAAAATTTTTGAGGTAAAATCCTCCGCATAAATCGCTAACTCAATAATTTACTGTTTTTATTCTCTAATTTAAGTAAAATTATTTTAAAGAACATCCCGCAGTCCCGACGGGCTTGGTCTGAGCAAAGCGAAGCCGTCGGGACGAGGGAGAAGAAAATTTTGCCGTCCCGACGTAAAGTCGGGATTCCGACCAAAGCGTCGGAACTGGAGCAAAATTATTCTGATTCTGAAAAATGATTTTGCTTAAATCACTAATCACTAATCCCTATCCAATATTCACTAATTTTATCCATGCCTTATCACCATCACATCGCCGTCTTGAGCAATATAATCCTTGCCCTCAATTTTTAGCCAGCCTTTTTGTTTGGCGCTGTTCCAAGAACCGGCTTCCAATAATTTCTGCCAATTTATCACTTCAGCGCGGATAAATTTTTTTTCAAAATCAGAATGAATCGCGCCCGCCGCCTCCGGAGCTTTTGAACCGTTTTTTATTGTCCAAGCCCGGGTTTCATCTTCGCCAGTAGTAAAAAAACTGATAAGTCCTAAAATTTCATAAGCTTTTTTAATTAATCCGCTTACGTCTTGAGATAATGACAAATCCATTATCAAATAATCAGCATTAAGCGATTTGATTTTGTTTTTTAATTCGCCACTCACATCAGATTCTTTGCCATTTAAAAGATATATTTGACGCTTGGCGGTAAGCAAGGCTAATTCTTTAACAATCGGAGAATTTAAAATTTCCTCTTCCGAATTAACTGCTAAAATGCCTTTTTCTAAATTTTCCTTGATTTTTTTCAAAATTTCCAAATCCTTGCTTTTTTGCTTATCACCGCTGCGGGCTTCAGCCTCCAATTTCCCGAATCTTTTTTCCGTAATATCTAAATCTTTTAAAATTAATTCAGTGTTAATAATTTCCAAATCCCTTATTGGATCAACTTTTTGCTCAACATGAATTATTTCTCCGCTTTCAAAAACCCTAATTACTTCCACTATTGAATCAACTTCGCGAATGTGGCTCAAAAATTGATTACCCAATCCCTCGCCTTTATTAGCTCCTTTAACCAATCCGGCAATATCGTAAAATTCCACAACCGCGGGAATGGTTTTTTTAGAATTGCTCAAATGCGTCAATTTATCCAAACGTTCATCAGGCACTATAACAACGCCGACATTAGGGTCGATTGTGGCAAATGGATAATTGGCGATATTTATTTCCTGATTGGTCAGCGCTTTAAATAAGGTTGATTTTCCGACATTAGGCAACCCCACTATCCCGATAGAAAGTTTCATGGTTGATAATTTAGCATTATTTAATAAATAAAAAAAGGGGCTGAATAAATCCAGCCCCGAGGGAACATCTACGCAATAGGTTTTTAAAACCATCGGACTTGTAGTTCCCTCAAACTAAAATTTCCGCCACTTTCTAAAAATGTACTCCAAAAACTTTTGCCCCAAATACCGGCAAGCCTTGGCGTGAATATGCCCTTTAGAAATGTCAGGAAATTTCTGTCTCTCATATTCCTTTCTTTCTATCAGCATTTTGTTCCACGGCAGACAGTTTGACCGGCGATTAACCTGATCAGTAAAAAGAAAAATTCCTTGCTTCAAAAAATTATTCCAAGAAGCAACTTCGCCTTTCCTTCTTTTCTGAATCTGGTTATTGCCGCTAAAACCGTAGCCCGCATAGTTCTTCAAATGAGCCTCGTTCGGGAATCGCCTGATATCCTGAATGCCGTAAATAATTCTTCCGGCAATCACAGCGCCCACACCCTTAATCGGCTTAAAAAGCGACTGATAAATCGGCAAATCTTTTACCGCTTTATCTATTGCTCTATAAAGGCGTTTCTCTTCTTTTAAAGCGGGCGCAAACATCGGGTGCTCGGCAATTTCCCGGCGCAATTCTTTTTCCAGTTCTGCCACCGGCTCGCCTCTCACTAAAAAATCGTCCTCAAGAGCTGCGAAAAGGCGCTGTTGAGCTTTCATTCTGATTTCCTTCTGCACAATATAATACTGCTGAAGCAACATTCCAACTTCCAAAATTTTGATATCTTTCCCCTGAATTGAATAAAAGAATTCCGGAGAATTTTGTGCTGTCTCTAAAAGAAGCTGGGCGTATTCGCCGCTCTTTCCTTTGCGAAGCTCCGCGAGTTTAGCAGTCGGAATCCGAAAAATCTTTGCGCCTTTTTTTGCGCAAGCTAAAGCAAATTTATCTGCTCCTGAACCGAATGGCAGATAAAATTCGTCTTTTTCGGATATTTTTGAAACAAAGTCCAGTTTTTTTTCAGAACTATCTAATAATATTTCTTGACCTTCCTCTAATGCAACAACCGCTTTCTTTAATCCATACTCAACGCCGTGTCTCATCTGAAGCCTCCTTTTTGAGAGTTAGTCCGCAAAATGCGACAAAATTCATAAAAGCTTGGAAAAAAACATTGTAATGTCAGTTCGTCTGAACACAACAAGGATAGTTTTTCTCCAAGCAATTTAGCGGAAAAAAGCGCTTAGAACACTGTAGTTCTAGGATTTCAAATCCACCAGCAAAGTAGTTCCAAGCGCTTTAAATTTTGAGGCGCGCAACATTTCTATGAAAGTTGAAAAACAACATATTCAATGTAGTCGCGCGCCATACTCTATATTTCAAAGAACACATCAGCAAATAATAACGACATTTTAATAATAGTCTTTAATTAAAAAAAACAAATTTTATATAGTCATTACTATTTATTACTCAATAATAGCATTAATTTTATAGATTGTCAAGTTTATGTAATTTAACGGATTTTAAAAAAATAAAAGCCCAAAAGCTAATGTGCTTTCAGGCTCTGTGTCTTGTGTCTTGGCGTTTATTTTTCTAAGAATCAAATTTCAATTTCACGATTGCTCTTTATTGTAAAATAAATCTCCTCTAGTCCATACTTTATCTCAACTGCATATTCATACTTTTCTTTCAAATCATCATAAAAATTTTTAGAAAGGTCTTCTTTTCTAAACTCGGGCGATGCTATTTCTTCCATTTTAGTTAATATTAAAATCTTGTCTTTTTCAATAAGTTCCTTAAGTTCGCCGAATGAACTTTTCAGCTCACGAAATTCACTGGCGCGCGGAGTCTTTTCAATTTCGTTTTCGATAATTTCTATGCTTTTTATTATGTTCTCATAACGGTCAGCTACGGCCTGGCAAGCATACTGAAAAAGCGCGATTTTAATTTCGTATTCCTCGCTAATTATCTTATTTTCTATCGCATCTTCTATTGCGCTAAGTTTTTTTCCACTTTTGCTGATCTGCTCATCAATCACTGTAATTTTGGTTGTAATTTCTTCGAGCTCAAAGAATGTATAGCTGAAAAGTACCGTTAAAAGCACTGTCAAAAAAAGAACTTTTCTTATTGTTACCGCGCTTTCCATAGACGCCTCCTTTATAAAACACCTTATTTAATTGATAATGAACAGCTCCTTTTAAAATTAAGCAATAAATAGAGAATTAAAGCAATGCTTTTGATTCTTTAAGTATTTCTTCCGGTAACGGATCGCCCGGCTTTGTTTTTCCCGGATACCGCCAAGCGGAAATAACTTTTCGCTTAGTTTTTGTCTCTTGGATCATCGTCCAAATTTCATAAGGCCTTTTTAAACTGCCCGCGCTTTGCATCAGAGCAATAGTATTTGGAGCAACGCCTTCTTCAATGCGCGCCGGCGCATGAAGCACTCGGCGCACTCTTTGTTCTGATAAATGATAGAAATTCATTTTCTGGAGCGCATGCTTTGTCCAAAATAAAACCTTTAACTTTTTCCCCAGTGTCATTTCACTATTTTATGATATAATTTGAATAATAAAAATGGTCAAAAATAAAAAATTATTGTTTTATATATGGTTAATATAAAAAGATTTGCTCTTAATTTTTCGCCTGTTCTCCAATGGTCGCTTGTTTTATTCATGGTCTTTATTTCGTTTATTATGATGCTCAACAGCTCGCTTCAGGAGTCAGCCACTATGGATGAATTAGCCCATATTCCTTCAGGCTACGGATATGTAAAATATCTAGATTATCGGCTTAATCCCGAACACCCTCCCTTGGTGAAAGCATTAGCCGCTTTTCCCTTATTATTTCAAGACCTTAACTTTCCTACTGACAGATCGCCCTGGCAATCGGAAATTAACGGCCAATGGGCGGCTGGCGCGCAATTTTTATACGAATCAGGCAACGACGCTGATACAATTGTCCAATGGTCGCGAATCGGCCCGATGATTCTTACTTTAATTTTGATTATTTTTATTTATATCTGGTCAAAGGAATTAATTGGCCGCTGGTGGGCATTGTTGCCTGTTTTTCTTTTCTCTCTTTCTCCGACGGTTTTGGCTCACGGCCATTATGTAACAACTGATCTTGGCGCGGCTTTTGGCATATTTATCGCCACTTATTATTTTGTAAAATTCCTATTTGAACAATCTCGCAAAAATTTGATTTTTGCCGGTTTAGCTTTTGGTTTGGCTCAATTGTTGAAATTTTCCGCGGTTCTGCTTATCCCATTTTTTATATTTCTAATTGCCGCTTTTTACGTTTGGAAAACTAAAAGCGAATGGCATCAAACTGCGCCACTCGCAAAACTAAAAAGATTTTCCGCCAGATTTTTAAGATATCTAAAATCGCTTATTCTTGTTTTTATCATCGGCTACGGTTTGGTTTACGCAGTTTATTTTGTTTTTACCATCAACTATCCGATTGAAAAACAAGCATCTGATACCGAATTTATTTTATCTTCATTTGCCGGCAATCCGGACTCTTCTTTAGAAACATGCAAATTAAACTCTAAAATTGCGCCAGCCAGAAGAATAAGATGCCTCGCCGAAGTCAATATTTTAATGAGCCAAAATAAAATTCTAAGACCGATGGCTGAATATATGCTCGGCGTTTTAATGGTCATGCAGCGTTCTAGCGGAGGAAATACCGGCTATTTTATGGGCGAAGTTTCAGCCAGCGGCTGGTGGTATTATTTCCCGGTTATTTTCGCCTTAAAAGAACCCATTCCTTCGCTGGCTTTAATGTCTCTTGCGTTTATTATAGCGTTTTTGAATATTGTAAAAAATTTTAGATTTCCAACCTCGATAGTTAAGAAATTCTTTGACTATCTCGGCACTAATTTTGCCGAATTTTCCATGATTTCTTTTGTTATATTTTATTGGGCTTATAGCATCAAAAGTCCGTTAAATATCGGAATTCGCCATATTCTGCCTACTTTGCCGTTTATCTATATTTTAACCGCCGGAGTAATGAAAAAATGGATAAGTTCCGGATCGAATGTAATCAAAAGAGAATTATGGGGAAAGCTAACAAGCTTGACTTCTGCTTTGATAAAAATTTCGCTAAAATCTGCCGTAATAATTATTTTGATAATTTGGTATCTTGGAGAAACATTGATTAATTCGCCGTATTTTCTTTCTTACTTCAATCAATTCGGCGGAGGCACCAATAACGGATATCAATATGCAGTGGACTCCAATTACGACTGGGGCCAAGACTTAAAACGCTTAAAAAAATTCACGGATGAAAATAATGTCTCTAAAATCGCTATTGATTATTTTGGCGGCGGCAATCCCCAATATTATTTAGGGAATAAAGCCGAAGGCTGGTGGTCATCGAGAGGCAATCCAAAATACGAATCAATCAAATGGATCGCTGTATCAATAAATTCCATCCAAGGGGCTATGGGTAATTTACATCCCGGCCATATCCGCAAACCCGAAGATGAATATAAATGGATCAAAAATCCTTATCAGCCTTACGCCAAAGCCGGCACTTCAATATTTATTTATAAATTGGAGTAAAGCGACGTGAGCCGATTCTCTAAAAACTGGCATTAATACTGACTAAAAAACGGCTCATCTCTAAAAATAAGGTGAGCCGTTTTTATTCCGCCAAAATATCGTTATTGAAATCTAATCAAACTTTACTTTCAGCTTTTTTGTTTTAGAGCGATTTACTTTCGGTAAAACAATTTTCAAAATACCGCTTTTAAAAGATGCATGCGCTTTATCCGGGTCAATTTCTTGAGATAAAATGATTGAGCGCGAAAACATGCCCCAAAAAAGTTCCTGATAAAGGTATTCCTCTCGTTCTACTTTTTCCTGTTTTTTTCGAATACCTTTAATTGTTACCGATTCCGGAGTGATGGAAATATCAAGATCATCGGCTTTAACGCCGGCAATATGCGATTCAATGATAATGCTTATCGGCGTCTGATAAACATCAACCACCAACTGTCCTTCCGGACCTTCAAAAATATCCATCTCTTTATCTTCTTTTTTTTCCGATAAATCGATTTCTTTGCCCTTGTTTTTGGATTTAATTCCTTTTTTTGCCGGCTTAGCGTCGATTTCTATCGCTAAATGCGTTTTTTTTGGCTCAGCCTCTTCTTCGCCAATTGCATCAGTGCCGGCCAATTTTGCAAAAAATTCTTTGTCGTCCATAATATTTTTTATCTTGGTTTTTTAACAAAACTCTTAATTTTTTCAAAATCCCGAAAAAGAAATAAAGCTATGATTACTATAAATAATATGGGAATTATTAATATCCCGCTATATGATAGTATAAGATAATTGAAAATAGCGTGCAACACGGAAGCCAGAATAAGGCCTTTCAAAACGCTAACCTTGATATTTACTGATATATTCTTAAATCCTTTTGCCCAATAATAACCGACTATACCGGAGGCTAATGCATGAAGCAGGGTTGCGCCCACAAAGCGCAAAGTAAGTATCCCCAATACGCCGTTAAGCCCTCCATCGGAAAAATAAATATTGTTAAAAGCAATAAAAATATTTTCCATTGCGGCAAATCCAAGTGCGGCTGAAATCATATAAATCATCGCGTCAATCGGCTCGTCAAAAAATCGGCTCTTTCTTATGACAAGATATGCGGCCAAAAATTTAAAAACTTCCTCAATTGTCGCAGCAGCTAAAAATGAATAAAAATTATATTCGCTAAAACCGATCAGCCTGAAAAATTTCAAAGAGTAAAACTGAAAAAATATGGCAAGGAAAGTGATTGCCGCGCCTGCAATAAAAGTGCGGGCGATAATTTTTTTTGGCTCAGGATGGACATCTTCTCTGGAGAAAAAAATCAACCAGGCAAAAGAAGGAACAAGTCCTAAAAGTATAGCTAGTATAAACATGCATTATAATTTACCATTTTTCTATAATTAATAATTTCTCCGACGCTTCGGTCGGAGCCCCAACTCCGCGACGTCGGGGTTTATCTTTAATGGACAAGTGTCCGTAAATTTCCTCGGTTATAAACGGCATAAAAGGGTGAAGCATTTTAATTAAATCATTAAAAATTGTTACAAGAAGAGCTTGAGCCGCCGCTCGATCATTCTTATTTTCGCCATTAAGACGCGATTTATTTTCTTCAATTATTTTATCGGCAAAAGTATGCCAAAAATAATGGTAAAGTTTTTCCGCTGCCGTATAAAATTTATAAGACTCCATAAGCTTTGTTATTTCTTTTTTTAAATCAGCTAATTCTTTAAACCTTTTTTTATCTAAAGCACTAAATTTAGGTTTTATGTTTTCGTTAAAATCTTCGCTATTGATCAAAATAAACCTTGTTGCCTGCCATATTTTATTGGCAAAATTACGATAGCCGCGAACTTTATCTTCTGAAAATACAGGGTCATTTCCCGGCGTATTGCCGATAATCAAAGCCATTCTTAAGGCATCGGCTCCGTATTCATTAACAATGCCTAAGGGATCAATGACGTTTCCTTTAGACTTTGACATTTTTTTCTTATCTTGATCGCGCACTAAGCCATGCAGATAAACATATTGAAATGGCGCTTTTTTCGTTTTATACAATCCCAGCATAATCATTCTCGCCACCCAAAAAAATAAAATATCCCAACCAGTTTCCATCACACTGGTCGGATAAAAATTCTTATAATTTTTTGCATCTGGATACCCTAAAACAAAAAACGGCCACTGCCCCGAAGAAAACCATGTATCAAAAACATCTGGATCCTGGTAAAAATCTTTGTGTCTGCATTTTTTGCACTCCAACGGTTTTTTTTTAGAAACAACGGCTTCGTTGCAATTTTCGCAAAACCAAGCGGGAATTTGAATACCCCAGACAATTTGGCGAGAAATGTTCCAATCACGGATATTTTTGAGCCAATGAAAATAAATCTTTTTAAACCGCTCTGGAATAAATTTTATTTCATTTTTTTTAACTGCGTTAACGGCTTCTTTTGCCAATGGTTCCATTTTTACGAACCACTGGGGCATCAAACGCGGTTCAAGAATATTGGAACATTTATAACACAAGCCGACATTATGCTTATACTCATTATCAACTTTAAACAAAAGGCCTCTTTTTTCCATTTCTTCGGCAATGATTTTTCTTGCTTCCAAAATTTTCAAACCATGATATTTCTTAACTTCTTCATTATTAGGAAAATGTTCTATTAAATTCATTTTACCGAATTGATCAATAACTTCTATCGGCGCAGAAATTTCGTCCTTATGTCTTTGCCATATTTCAAAATCAGTCGGGTCATGAGCTGGAGTCACTTTTACGGCGCCTGTTCCAAAGTCAGGATCAACAGCGTTATCGGCAATAACCTTGATTTTTGTTTTTCCTATCAATGTTTCTATTTCAATTTCTTTGCCGACAAATTTTTTATATCTTTCATCTTTTGGATGAACAGCTATTGCGGTATCTCCAAATTTTGTTTCAAGCCTCACTGTTGCAAGTGTTATCGGCCCATATTTTATATAATAAAGCGGGTCTTTTCTTTCTTCATGTTTAACTTCTAAATCGGAAAGTCCTGTCTGATGTTTTATGCACCAATTAACCAATCGCTTTCCGCGATACACAAGACCCTCGTCATACATCTGAATAAAAGTGTCTTGAGTTTTTGAAATGATGTCATTATCAAGAGTAAATTTCTCTCGTGACCAATCACAGGAAGCTCCTAATCGCCGAATTTGATTTTCCATTGTCGCTTTATTAGCTTGAGTAAAATCCCAAATTTCCTGCCATAATTGTTCGCGAGAAATTTGAAAACGGCTTCTCCCCTCTTTTTCTAATTTTTTCTCGTAAACTACTTGAGTTTCAAAACCCGCATGGTCTGCGCCAGGCAACCAAAGCGTCTTAAATCCGCTCATTCTTTTATATCTAATCATTATATCTTCGAGAGCTAACATTAGAGCATGCCCTAAATGTAGAGAGCCATTGGCATTAGGCGGCGGCATTATTATGCAAAAGTTTTTTATTTTTTTTGTCTTTGAATTTTTGGGTTTTGCCACTGGCAAATTATCCGGATTAAAATAGCCGGATTTTTCCCAAATCTTGTAAATTTTTTCTTCTGTTTCTTTTGGGTCGTAGGGTTTATTAAATTTATCCATAATACTTAATTGCCCAATTACTCAATTGCTTAATTACTTAATCACCGAATTGCCTCAACATAAACTTCTGTTTTATTCGGGTCGGCCGCATTGAAATTAAGTTGACCGTTTGAAAAATCTTGCGTCAAAGAATTTATATAATTTCTTGTTTTAGTCCCAAAATAACCGGCTGCTGGAGAAATGCCAACGCTTTTTTGATAATTCATAAGCGATTGCTTGGTTATTGCGCCAAAAAATCCGGTAATTTCTCCGATAAAAAATTTATTTTCTTTTAAAAATTGCTGAAGCTGACTGACATCTTCTCCTTTTGAGCCTAACTTTAAATCACGGCTGAATTTATAACTGGGAGTCCCTTGGCTTACTGCCAAAAATGTTTCTTTAGGAAAAATAATCTTGAAAAATCTTTCTTCATATGCCATTAAATTATTCAGTTCAGTTTTAGAAGCGCTTAGCTTGATATTATCTGAATTTACTAAAAATGCCGCTATTTCGGCTTTTGAAAATGGGTAAGGATTATTATTTATAATTAAACCGCTTACTTCAACGCCCAGTCCGTCTTCATTTGCTTTAGTAAAAATATCCCTCTTTTGTATTTTCGGCTGGGAAAAATCCGCTTCAGATTTCCAATCAACATCAAAAAAAGAAATCCTTATTTCGGAAATATCAGCATAATTAACATCAACTAAATCAAAAACGTATTTAATCTGCGAAGGATAAATAAATGATTTTATTTTTTGAGTTTTTATTACTTCCCCATTATTAGTGTAAATATCAAACCCATAAGAAAAAATCGCGCCATAATTGCTATTAGAGTTTTTTATTTCTGCTGATAAGGCAGATTGCTTATCAACTGAAAATTTTTTTACCCAGTTTCCTTCAATATCAGCCAAAGTTTTTATTGCGCAAGCCGGACACGACCCTCCGCAATCAATCCCCGTCTCGCTTTGATTTTTTTTGCCGTCAAAACAAGACGGCGCTGATTTAAACCAAATGCTATAAGCGCCAAAAATAATCAAAAAAAACAAAGCCAAATAACCGGCGCCATAAAGTAATTGCTTCACGAGTTTTACGGTTATCATTTATTTAATAATATCCAAAAAAAGCTAAATTTGCAAAAAATAGAACCCCGCACTGCGGGGTTCTATAAATTATTGGCAATAAATTCCTGGCAAAGCTTACTTTCCCCTTCGGCGAACCAAAAAGTATCATCAGCGTTTAATGCTTTTACTTCCGAGTTCGGGATGGGATCGGGTAGTTCACATTAAACTTAATCACCAGGAAATTATTGGCAACAATTAAAAATAATAAATTAAAATTATCCAGCTCATCGAATCCTGAAACTTTTTCGAGAAAATACTGACTTATTAGTACTTCTTGGCTAAATCCGTTACCGGACTTACACCTAAAGCCTATTCTCGCTCGAATTTCGCTTGCGCAAAATTTTTGCGAGCGCCTTGCGGCGACGTGGTAGTCTACCACGAGTCTTGATATCTAATCTTGGGAGGGGCTTCGTGCTTAGATGCTTTCAGCGCTTATCCCTTCCGAACATAGCTACCCGGCGCTTCAGCTGGTGCCAAAGCCGGTAGACCAGAGGTTCGTTCAACCCGGTCCTCTCGTACTAGGGTCAACTTCCCTCAA
>JBBTYQ010000009.1:0-2789 GCA_038078555.1 Patescibacteria group bacterium
TAGTATAGGTCCAAAAAAAAATCGTGTCAAGCGCCTCCTGTGGATAACTTTTTAGCATATAATACGGATTCGTAATTAAAAAAATCCCGACAAAATATCAAAATTTTTATGATATTGTCGGGATTTTTTTAATTACGAATAAAACTAAATACAAAACAAAAATCGCACTTTCCAAAGCGATAAAAATTCCAAAAGAGGCAAGCAGGGCGGACACGGGAAAAACTTGGTTAATCGTAGAAAGAAATTGACCGGCTGAAACGACGGCATTTGAAAGTTCCGCCGGAATTGTGTAATCGGGTAAATAGCGCAATGGATAAGTTAAAGCCAAAATTGCGTAATAAACGATATTGAGAAATCCTGAAATTATCATATAGGCAATGAGCGCATACGGCGCACAATATAAAAAAGAATTAAAAAATAAAGTAAGTAATTTAAGCCAGAGCGCAGAGTATCAAAAGCAGAAAAAGAGTAAATTGTCAATGTTGAGGTTCCGGTTTGAATATCACCGAGCAAATCGGCGGTTGCAGTAAAATATCCAAAAGGCGGTTTATTTTCCAATTCTGTTTTCAAATTTCCGAACTGCTGAACGCTCGCCGTATGCGGAACGAAAAGATAAATTGCCAACTTACATAAAGAATATGAAAATGCGTTGCTTGTGCTGTCGCAGGTTATCGTTAGTCCGGTGTTTTCGCTTGTTGGCGGTGAAGTATAATAATCATTTACATAAAAACCTGTTTGAGAAATTATGAAATCTTCCGTCTGCGCTTGCGCTAAAAGATTATTTTGGTTGTCGTATAAAAACGCCTGCCACACATACGATTGATTGAAAGCAAATGTTTGACTTTTCGGCACATTAAAGTCATAAGATTGACCGGCGAAAGAAACAAATCCGCTTTCGTCGGTAAATTGCCAGTCCGGTGCGCCGTAAATTTTATACTTGATTTTTATTGTGCCGGAGTTGTCTGTTATCGTTCCGAAATTGACCGACCAATTAGCAAAGTCCTGTATATTTCCGCCGGCAGGCGGATAAAGAGCAGTGATAAAATTGACCGGCGCAGTTTCAAATCTAAAATAAATATCCAGTAAATTTCCGCACACTAAAACCGGATTATTATATTCTCCACAAAATCCTCCGGTATACTCGTCAGTATTCGTTCCGTAGATAGTCATCGGATTATCAACATAAAAAGTTGAAACATCTAAAATGTAATAAGCCCCCAACGACATCGGAAAACCCCCCTGAATACATTGACCGGCTAAATTTTTATAAGAAAGAACGGATAGTTCGTAAGTGGTTTTTGTAGTTGTTAAATTTTGAAAAATTCCGGCATAAGTGCCGACACAATCGGCATTATTATAAATTTTGAAACCTCCTTGCCCCTGCAAATAAAAATCGTAAGCGATTAAAGTTTGTTGCGCCGTTGAGGAAGCGGTTAAAAAAATCTTTTCAATCGTGCCGGCTACTCCGGTGAAACTCTGGCTTGTTCCGTTAAGTGAAATGAAGTTATCGTTATTGTTAGTTTGAGAAATTAAAACCGATGCCTCGCTTTTTTCAACGATAACAAAAAATCCAATAAATACCAATAAAAACACGAAAAAAGAAAATTTTGACTTCATATATTGCGTTTTAAGGCAGGTTAAAATTGAAAGACGATGCAAGGCGCGCCTATTTTCCCCTAATAGCCCCAATAATGACTTCAAGCACAATAGCACCCAAAATAATACCTATCACAAGCAAGATAACCGGCGACAAATCAGTAAATAGTTGACTAATATATCCCAAAATATCGTTTACTGCACCAACCGGCAAAGTAATTATCGGAGTATATAATAAATTTTTTGAAAATTTTTTCATAAATAAAAAAATAAACTTTTTGACAAGCCGGAAAAATCCGGCTCGCCAAAAAACCTATTTTGCGTGTCTGCGAACGACACCAATAACTCGGTTTATAATGTAGAAGCCCAACGGAATACCAACCGCTAAAACTATCCACAAATACAAATCCGTGAAAAGCGTCCCAGCATAAGCCATTAAATCCGTTCCAGCAGAAACCGGAAGCGTGATAATGGCGAACATACCGGCGTTTTTTTTCAAGGTTTGAAAAAATTTTGAAATCATAGTTGTTTTTTTTCATTAAACAAATTAAAACGACCTTTGATTAGTTAATCGGCGCACGATTACAAATAAAATAAAATAAACAATAATCAAAGAAAAACCCAAATAAATAAATTCGGCGTTCATTTCCGAGAGCCAAAAATTAAAAATGTTAATCATACCAGTTAGTAAAATTAAATAGCGAAAAAACCCCATCTAAAACATTGAAAATAACAATAGTGAAAACCGGCGTTAAAAAAACTAATCCGAAAAAATCGTCAAAAATCATATTGTTTGAAAAATCGCAAATGCAAAAGAAACAAGCGTAAATGTCGCAAAAATATAAAAAATAAATTTTATTTCGTAAGCCATAACCTAATCTCGTTAATAAGCAGACCAATTAAAAAAATAAAGAGAAATGTAGTGATTATAATTTCGCCGTAAGTAAAACCAGTTGCCGTTATTGCCGGAGTATTCGGTGCTTGGCAGTTAAGGTTTGAAAAAGCGAAATTTTGGTTAGCATTGCTGGGCGAAGTTCCGTCAAATAATTTCGGAACAGATAAATCGCAGGTTATTGTTTGCATAATTTTGAAATTCGCCGTCTTGCCGGTTTGCGCTCTAACGGCGAATTATACAGGTATCTGTCAAGTATAATCTCCATTATAAAGCAAAACTAAATCCTGTCAAGCGGTGG